>JBGTEH010000504.1:0-2034 GCA_041747915.1 Ilumatobacteraceae bacterium | reverse complement strand
AGTCGTCGCGTCATGCCGTTGATGAGTCGGACTCCCTCGGCCCTAGCAGTAGGCCAGTCGAAGAAGTCGGCGTCGACGACACCGCCGATGCCTGCCTCGTGGAAAACCTTGCCGCCAACGAGGTCTGCGGCATCGATGGCGCCCGCCGCTAGATCGATCCCCATGACGCGGTGGGCGATGATCTCCGCGCTGAGTACGAGGTATGTGTGTTCGATGAATAGCTGGTCGCTATCGTCGAAGTTCGTTCCGAAGGCGGATGCGAGTAGGCGTGCCCATAGTTCCCGCTTCAGCTGGATCTCGGGCACCGTGCGGCACTGTTCGTAGACGGACTTGAGTTCGGCGAGGTCGAGGCGGAAGCCTGGGCTGTCAGCGCCGAGCTTGCGTTCTACCTCGTGTGGAGTCGGAGTCAGTTTCTCGGCTGTGCTCAGCACCGATTCGAGCCACGTGACGACCCGCTCGGGGTTCGGGTCGTCGGGGTTGACTTCGAGACGCGAAACCGCCTTCAGCAGGTCATCGGACGGATCTAGATGGAACAGTTCCCACACGCGCCCGTCGGTCAAGATGCCCGAGTAACGCTGATCGAAGATTGCAGTTCGGTCACGGACGTACCCCGCTAGTTGGTCGATTGCGTCGACCCGTACGTTGCCGATCGATAGATCCTTCTTGATCTCGATGACCGAGCGCCCAATCTCGACGTCGATGCGGCGACGCCCCGGTGCGGGCGATTCGAGTTTGACCTGTGGATCTTCGAGGTTCAGCCCACCAAACAACAGCAGGCTCTGAACGTCGCTCTGAACGTCGGCCTCGGTTCGAGTAGATGTGCGTCGGGCCAATCGGCTCAGGAGTTCAACGAGATCAATATGAGGAGGCATCACCAGACATGATGTCAGGAACGGCCGGGGGCCAGCGGCGGAGGGCCGTTCGGCCCTGAGCCGAACGGACGCCTCACATGCCTGATGGCGTAACGCTACGTCGGCGCGACCTTTCGACATTTGAAGATTCGCTGAGACGGGTTTTTCTCAAACGCTGTGACCTGGGGTTATGCATCCGGTACGCGCATTTCGTTACGTGGTGCGTCGCGTTGCGTGTCGTCTCGCGTCGCGAGCTAGCGACTGCTCGTTGCCTGGCTGGTGACGCACCGAGAACGCTCGACCCGATCGGCCGCGAGAACGGCACTGTGGGAGCTCGACGTTCGTGACGCGACGTTCGCGAACGTGGTGTCAGAGGCGAGGCGAGCCCTGGCGCGCCTCACCGATCCGCCTCCCGGTGACGAGTGGGTCGGCCGAACGAACACCGAGGCGCTGCCAATTCACGATCTCGTGCGGACCGACGCCGATCTGATCCGTCATGCGCTCGATCTCGCCCGCCTCCAACCACCGGCGCAAGCGATCACCACGTTGGGTCCGGCGGTCGATCTCATCACGGGCATGCCGTTCGCCGGCACGTCCTACCTCTGGCCGGACAGCGAAGGGATCACCTCCAACCTCGTCCTGCTCGCCACGACGGCCACGACAGAACTCGCTGCGCACTGCCTGTCGATCGGCGATATCGAGGGCGTGTTCGGCGCGACGGGTCGTGGGCTGCGGGTGCTGCCCGGTCACGAGGAACTGATCGGTCTCCGAATGGAAGCGCACGCCCGTGCCGGCGACCATGCAGGGGTCCGACAGGAGTGGGAGAGCTACGAGCGGGTCATCAACGGTGACCCGTGGAGCGACGGCGAGCCCGCCCCCAAACTCGTCGAACTCCGCCGCCTCCTCCTCAACCCCTCCCGCTGACACGTTGCGCACGACACGTTGTGTCAGACACAACGTGTCAGGGTCAAGGCATCGACTCCGGCGAAAAGGTCGGGCAGGTTGTGTCTGACACAACGTGTCGCGACGGGGCCAGGGCAGTGGCTCAGCGGGGGCCCGTCTGGTACTGGACGGCGGCTCGCTCGGCGACTCGTCCTTTGACCAGTTCCTCGATCATGAGGAGGTGTTCGGGGTGATCGCGATAGGTGCGGAAATCGTTGACGTTGTCGAAGTCGGCGACGAC
>JBGTEH010000503.1:0-6814 GCA_041747915.1 Ilumatobacteraceae bacterium | reverse complement strand
GTGTTCGGCCAGGAGGTCAGGTTCGTGTTGCTGGGTGGTGCCGAGATCGGCTCCGAGACCCTGCTGCGATGGTATGTGTTGCACGTGTTGTTCCTGCCGTTCGTGATCGTCATCTTCATGGCCATCCACTTCTGGCGTGTCCGCAAGGACGGCGGAATTTCGGGCCCGTTGTGATTTCTCCTGTTGACTGGAGTGTGAGGTGAGCAATGACTGAGATCCCAGAACATCTCCTCAAGCGTGCGGCCGCAGCGCGTGACAAGTCGGCCGAGGCCGCCCCGACCGCCGAGCCCGCCGCTGAAGCGGTGGCCGCGCCGTCCGACTCGCGCATCCCCGATCATCTGCTCCAGCGCAGCAAAGCCGCGAAGGCTGCCAAGGCCGGCGGCGACACCGCCGACGCACCGACATCGGGTGGTGCCGTGGCCCTTGCCGAGAAGGTCGGAGCCGTCGTCGCTCCGGTCGCCGCCGGTGGCGGTGTCCCCGTGGGCGCGGGCCCTGGCGGCCACACACAGCGCCTGTTGACCGTCGTCAAGTCCGGCTCGATCCAAGACGTCAAAGCCACTCCGGTCGACAAGGTCCACACCTGGCCGCACCTGCTCGCCGCCGAGTTCGTCGCCGCGCTGGCGATGACCGTGTTCACGTTCATCTTCTCGGTGTTCGTGCACGCTCCGTTGTTGCAGTTGTCCAACACCAACCTCACCCCGAACCCGTCGAAGGCGCCGTGGTACTTCCTCGGCCTCCAAGAACTGCTGACCACGTTCCACCCGATGGTGGCCGGTGTGACCCTGCCCGGCGTCGGATTGATCGCTCTGATCCTTGCGCCGTACCTCGACCGCAACCCCTCGAACAAGCCAGAGGATCGCAAGTTCTTGTACGCCCTGTTCACGGTGTTCCTGATGTTCTGGGCCGTGCTGGTGCTGATCGGATCGTTCTTCCGAGGCCCCGGCTTCAACTTCGTCCTGCCCTGGGTCGAAGGCCTGTTCTTCGAACTGTGAACCTGCGAAAGGAGACCCCCCAGTCATGAGTACCGCAGCAGTGATCGCCATCGCCATCGGTGTCGTCGTCGTCCTCGGCGCGATCTCGTTCTTCACCCTCGCGCGCCGAAGCGACGTACGCGGTGCGGGTGCCCTGTCCGGCGAGACCGTCCAGCGTGACCGGTCGGCTCGTCGCGGCGAGCCGACGGTCGACGCTCCGACAGCGGCCGACGTCGAGGCCGCCGGTTTGGCGTCGCGCAGCACCGCAGTCGAGGTACGACCGCAGGCCGAACTGGTCGAGTGGACCCCGCCCGACCCCGAGATGATCGGTGTCACGCGCCGCCAGTTCTTCAATCGCGCAACCGTGTCGCTCATGGGCGTCGGGATCGGTGCCTTTGCCGCCGCGTCGTTCGTTGCGTTCCTGTGGCCGAGCGGCACCGGCGGCTTCGGCGGCCTGGTGAGCATCGGCAAGATCGACACCGTCAAGGCCGGCATCAAGCAGGCCAACGGGTTCTACTACGTGCCCGAAGCTCGTTCCTGGGTGACCGAGTACCCAGCCGAGGCGCTCCCGCTCGCCGAAACGGTGTATCCCGAATCGCTGCTCGTCGCCATGCGTCAGGGACTCACGATCATGAGCCAGAAGTGCCCGCACCTCGGCTGCCGCATTCCGGAGTGCGACACCAGCCAGTGGTTCGAGTGCCAGTGCCACGGCTCGCAGTACAACCGCAACGGTGAGAAGAAGGCCGGCCCGGCGCCGCGCGGCATGGACCGCTATCCGGCCACGATCGCCGCCAACGGCGTTGTGACGATCAACACCGGCCAGCTCGTTCCCGGCCCGGCGATCGGCACCAACACCACGGGTCAGGAAGCCGAAGGTCCGCACTGCACCAGCGGTGAGGAGCACTGATGGTCGCACTCACGACCACGACGATCGGCGTCATCGGCCTCGTCGTCATCGTCGCGGGTTGGGTCATCTACGGCTTGTTCAACGTGGTCGCCGGTCGCAAGGAGGTCGGCTCCGAGATCGAGCTGGCAGCCAACCGCAAGCCCTACTTCGACGACGAGACGCTCGAAGGCCCGCGACTCGAGCGGGTGCAGCTGTGGGGTGTGATCCTGCTCGTGATCACCGTTGTTTCCCTACCGCTCTACTGGGTGTTCGAACCGAGCCGCCAGGCCGGTGCCGAAGAGGGCTGGGACAACCGCTTCGCGAGCTGGGGCTCCGAGCTGTTCGAGCCGACCGCCGAGGGCGGATTCAACTGCGCGGGCTGCCACGGCGGCATGCAAGCAGTCGGCGGCGAAGCTCCGTTCACCGTCACCGATCCCGTGACTCAAGAGGTCACAGCGGTCAACTGGAAGGCGCCGGCACTCAACACTGCTCTCTACAAGTTCGACGAGAGCGAGATCCGCTTCATCCTCAATTACGGTCGCCCGTTCTCGCCCATGTCGCCGTGGGGCCTCGTGGGTGGCGGGCCGATGAACACCCAGCAGATCGACAACCTCATCGCGTACATCAAGAGCATCCAGATCCCACGCGAGAACTGCGCGGAGGGTGAGGATCCGCTGATCTGCGAGTCGGGCAACCTGCCGGCCGAAGTACAAACCGAGATCCAGGCGGCCGCGGAGAAGGCAGTCGCCGACGGCGAGGCCGACACGGTCGGCGAGGCGCTGTTCAACCTCGAGCTGGGCAGCGGTGCATACAGTTGCGCCCGCTGCCACACGCTGGGCTGGAGCTACGGCCAGCCGACGGTGTCCGGCCAGGGAGCATTCGGCTGGAACCTCACCGGCGGATCGGTCAACAACCACTTCGCCAGCGAATCCGAACTCGTGCAGTTCGTCCAGAACGGGTCCGAGTTCGGCAAGTTGTATGGTCGCAACGGGCAGGGTTCGGGCCGGATGCCCGGATTCGGGAGCCTGCTCACCGACGAGCAGCTCGACGCCATCCTCGAGTACGTACGGAGTCTGTGACCCATGTCGTTGTTGGCAATCGGATGGGAGCCGGAGATCCGCGGCCTGCTCACCGTCATCATCGGCGTCGTCATCCTGTGCGGCAGCGTCTATGGAATCATGGCGACCAATCTCGGCTCGCGTCTCGCGTTCCTCGTGGCGCTCACCGGGCTCGCCGGATGGATGATGCTGATGGGTGCGGTCTGGATGATCTACGGCATCGGCCTACGCGGGCCTGACCCGAGCTGGGAGCCGGTCGCCGGTTCGGCAGTTCTGCAGGACGTGAACGCTCTCGCCTCGGCGGGAATGCTCGACCCGAGCGCTGACGTGCCCGATGATGCGTCGGCCACCGAGTCCGCGGAGATCGTGAGCGACACGTTTCTCGATCAGGGCTGGACGGTGCTCGACCCGGCCTCGCCCGCATTCGGTCAGGCCCAGGCATCGGCCACCGAGATCCTGATCGAGGAGGAGGCGTTCAGCGCCGGACAGTTCGAGATCGTGGAAGTGTTCGACACCGGTGGCGAGCGCTACCCGAAGATCAACGACTCGCTCGACTTCCTCGCGTTCCGCCACGCTCCGCACTACGTGGTCGCCGAAGCAGCGGCGTTCGTTCCGGTTCGCACCGAACCCGGCCGTGCGCCTGCCCGTCCGGAGATCGACGAGACTCGCGACCGCGTCTACGTCTACATGATCCGCGATCTCGGTGCGCGCCGTCAGCCTCCGGCGGTCCTCCTGATCGGTGCCGGCGCGATCTTCTTCGCATTGTGCTATCTGCTCAACCGTCGTGACCGGATCCGCAGAGTCAACCTCGCTCAGCCCTTGCCGACTGTCCGCGTCGAACCCCAGCCCGACGCCACGGTTGAATCTGCCCAAGGCGTCGACGCTGCCGAACGCGAGAAGGTCGACGCCGGCGTCTGATCATGGGCCAGTACCTCCCGATCGTCGTGTTGTTCCTCCTCGCCGTGGTGTTCGGCGTGCTGAGCTTCGCCGCGTCACGCCTGCTGGCGCCCCGCCGGCCGTCGGTCGCCAAGGAGGCACCGTACGAATGCGGCATCGTGCCGACCCGTGAACCACCCGAACGGTTCCCGGTCAGCTTCTACGTCGTCGCGATGCTGTTCATCATGTTCGACATCGAGATCATCTTCCTCTATCCGTACGCCGTGTCGCACACGGCTCTCGGTACCTACGGGTTCCTGGCCGTGCTGGCGTTCTCCGTCGTGTTCTTTGCCACGTTCGTCTACGAGGTCGCCCGCGGTGGCCTCGACTGGGGCCCGCTGCATCGGGGCCGGTTGCTCGAGGTCGATGCTGCGATGGTGTCGCCGCAACGCACGACGGCCACCACGGTCCGACGGGTCGGGTCCGACGGCCGCCTGCCGTCACCGGGTACCGAAGAAGCCGCATAGCGAGTCTGGAGTCATCAGCATGGGCATCGTCAACGATGTGCGCGACGACGGCCTTGGCGGGCTGTCACACAACGTCATCACCGCACGACTCGAAGATCTCGTCAATTGGTCGCGAGCGCGCTCGTCGTGGCCCGCGTCATTCGGCTTGGCGTGCTGCGCGATCGAGATGATGGCGACCGGTGGCGCCCACTACGATATCTCGCGTTTCGGCATGGAGGTGTTCCGGGCATCACCGCGCCAAGCCGACATCATGATCGTGGCCGGCCGCGTGAGCCAGAAGATGGCGCCGGTGCTGCGTCAGGTGTACGACCAGATGGCGGAGCCCAAGTGGGTCATCTCGATGGGTGTGTGTGCGTCGTCGGGCGGCATGTTCAACAACTACGCGATCGTGCAGGGCGTCGACCAGATCGTGCCGGTCGACGTGTACGCGCCGGGCTGTCCACCGACCCCGGAAACGCTGATCCACGCCATCGAGACGCTGCACGGACTGATCGAGAACGATCAGCTGCTCAAGCGGCGCGACGAGACGGGCGCCGGGGCCAACGTCCACGTCGAGTACATCGAACCCACCGGCGTTCCGGTTCTGCTCGGAATCTCGAAGCCATGAGCGAGCAGGATGTCGTGCACGTGGCGCGCGACGAATACCTCGACACGATCAAGCGACTCGTCGACGACGGCTACACGATGTGCGTCGACCTCACCGGCGTCGACTACCTCGAACGCCCCCATCGCACACTCCCCGACGGCGCGCCGGCGGAGCGGTTCGAGGTGGTCGTCAACCTGCTCGACATGCGCTCGCGCCGTCGACTCCGATTGCGCATCCAGATCCCCGAGCACGACGCCGTCCTGGCGACGTTGTTCGACGTGTTCCCCGGCACCGAGGCAATGGAACGCGAGGTGTTCGACATGTTCGGCATCGAGTTCGCCGATCATCCCGACCTCACGCGGATCCTGATGCCCGAGGACTGGATCGGCCACCCGTTGCGCAAGGACTACGACGTCGGTCGCATCCCGGTGCAGTTCAAAGAGGCGAACGCATGAGCGAGACGAAATCCGACGCCGCGACCAGCGAGTTCTACGAACGTTCGGTCGCCGGCACCGACGAAGGCGATCAGCAGCTCAAAGCGCGCAGCGAACTGAGCGCGAAGGAGCTGCTGCGCGAAGTCGGCTCGGTGCTGCGCATGTCCGAAGCCGAAGTGGCTCTGCTCGGCGACCTGCCCGACGACCCTGACGACGACCAGACGATGATCATCAACATGGGTCCGCAGCACCCGTCGACGCACGGCGTTCTGCGGCTCATGCTCGAACTCCAGGGCGAGACCGTGCTGCGGTGCAAGCCGATCATCGGATACCTGCACACCGGCATGGAGAAGACCGGCGAGCAGCTGACCTACGCGCAGGGCGGCACCAACGTCACGCGGATGGACTACCTGAGCCCGATCGCCAACGAGCTCGTGTTCTCGATGGCGACCGAGAAGCTGCTCGGCATCGACGGTGACATTCCGGAACGAGCCGTGTGGATCCGCATGTTGCTCGCCGAGATGAGCCGGATGGCCAGCCATTTGCTGTTCATGGCCACCAATGGCATGGACCTCGGCGCAGTGTCGATGATGATCTACGGCTGGCGTGAACGTGAAGAGGTGCTGCGCTTCTTCCAGGAAGTCACGGGCCTGCGGATGAACCACAACTTCGTGCGCCCGGGTGGGCTCGCCGCCGACCTCCCGGCAGGATGGCGCGACGGTGTGATGTCGATCCTCGACATGCTGCCCGACCGCCTCGACGAGTACGACGTCTTGATGACTGGCCAGCCGATCTGGCGCGATCGGCTGCAAGGCGTCGGCGTGATCACCCCCGACGAGGCCATGGCGCTCGGCGCGACCGGCCCGATCCTGAGATCGACCGGGGTCGAATGGGATCTGCGCCGCGATCAGCCCTACATGCACTACGACGACATGGAGTTCGACGTGATCGTGGGCTCGTACGGCGATGCCTTCGACCGCTACGCGATCCGCCTCGCCGAGATCCGCGAGTCGATGAAGATCGTCCGCCAGATCCTCGACCGGATGCCGGGCGGGGACTATCGGATCCAGGACAAGAAGGTGACCCCTCCGCCCCGCGCGCGCATCGACGAGTCGATGGAGGCGTTGATCCACCACTTCAAGATCTTCACCGAGGGTTTCAAGGTTCCCGAAGGCGAGGTGTACGTCGCCATCGAGAGCCCGCGCGGCGAGATCGGCTGCTACATCGTCAGCGATGGCTCGGCGAACCCCTATCGCATGCACATGCGCGACCCGAGCTTCGTGAACATCCAGTGTCTCCCACACATGATGCGCGGCGGTCTCGTGGCCGACGCGGTCGCCATCATCTCCAGCGTCGACCCGGTGCTCGGTGGGGTCGACCGATGAGTCGCCTCAGTGATCACAACGTGATCGTGGCAAAAGAGATCATCGACCGGTACCCGAAGAAGAAGTCGGCGTTGATCCCACTGGTGCACCT
>JBGTEH010000502.1:0-6137 GCA_041747915.1 Ilumatobacteraceae bacterium | reverse complement strand
GCGCTCGGAGCGATCGGCGACGACCGGGCCGTGCCGACCATCATCGGCGCATGCTCCGACAAGCCGGCGGTGCGCCGCCGCGCCGTCCTGGCTCTCGCCCCGTTCGACGGTGACCAGGTACAAGAAGCCATCGATCGCGCGCTCGAAGATCGCGACTGGCAGGTTCGCCAGGCAGCCGAGGACCTCCGGCGCGCCCAGTCCTGAACCCCGTCTTGAACCCGGCCGAGCGAGTTCAGATCGTGAAGCGATAGACGTTGGTGTCGCGCGCTTCGAATCCGATGCGCCGGTACAACCGATTCGCCGCCTCGCGCGACGGGCGGCTCGTGAGGCTCACATCCTTCGCTCCGCGCGCCCTGGCTTCGACCAGCGCCGCCAGGTTGAGTTCCGCGCCGACGCCGCGGCCGCGAGCGTCGACGTCGACGACGACGTCTTCGATCCACGCCTTGAGCCCGGTCGGGATCCGGTAGAACGCGAGGGTCAAACTGCCGAGTATGCGACCGTCGACACGAGCGAGCAACAGCACCGTGTCAGGGCTCGCCACGAGCGCCGCGAGGTGTTCCCTCGTCGGCGGGGGCGACGACGACAGCTGCGGGATCAACCGTTCGAATGCCTCGAGAAGTTCTGCGTCGACCTGGTGCGCCTGCTCGATACGGACGGAGGACGGTGGATCGGTGGTCTCGCTCACGACCCGCTGACGCTAGTGCCTCGCGCCGGTAGCGTGGTCTCCGTGGGAACCGAGCACGTCCGCTGGCTGACCGAGCCCAACCTCGAGCGCCCCGTGCTCATTGCGGCCTTCACCGGATGGAACGACGCAGGCGATGCTGCCTCGAGCGCCTTGCGCACGATGGTCGAGTCGTGGGGAGCCGATGCTCTCGCCGAGATCGACCCCGAACCGTTCACCGACTTCGCCACCGTGCGACCGTCGGTCACACTCGACGACGACAACCATCGCTCGATCGTGTGGCCCACCGTGGGCGTGTGGTCGGTGTCACTGCCAGGTACCGACGTGATCCTCGTTCTCGGACCAGAACCCGCGCTGCGGTGGCGCCTGTTCTGCGAGCAGATCGGCGGCATCGCCGATCACTTCGGCGCCAACATGGCCATCTCGCTCGGCGCACTGCTCGCTGACGTTCCCCACTCGCGCCCGGTGCCACTGATCGGTACCGCCACCGACGACCAGCTCATCGAGCGTTTCGAACTTCGCCGATCCCAGTACGAAGGCCCGACCGGGATCGTCGGCGTGCTGCACGACCATCTCCATCGTGGCGGGATGGCAACCGCGTCGCTGTGGGCAGCGGTGCCGGGCTACGCCTCGCAGATCCCCTCACCGAAGGCGGCGCTGGCACTCGTGGAGCGCGCCTGCTCGATGATCGGCACCCCCGCACCGCTCGCTCGCCTCGCCGTCGAGGCGGCTCAGTACGACGCCCGCGTCGCGGAGATGATCGGCGACGACGACGACATGATCGAGTACCTGGCACGCCTCGAACGGCTCAGCGACGACGAGCCCGAGGACGACATGTCGACCGATGCCCCAGTCGACCCCGACGCCCTCGTCGAGGAAGTCGAACAGTTCCTGCGCGATCGCGACCCCGACTGAACCTGAACCGTTGGGGCCAGACCCCAGCGTTTCAGGTGGTGCGCCAGATGGGTGAGCGAACCGAGTCGAACGTGGCCGCCGACTCGACGCCTTCGATCGCCGCGAAGGCCATTGGACCCCACCACTGCGCACCGGCGGTCGCCTCGGGGAGCGCGTCGGCGGCGAACCACCCGACATCGGCCGTCTCGAGGGGGTGCGGTGTCAGCTCACCGCCGGTGGCGACGCAGTGGAACAGCAGCATGTACATGCCGAACCGGCTGAACCCCATCCGCTGGCCGTCGACCACGCCGAGCAGCCGTAAGGGTTCGCAGTCGATGCCGGTCTCCTCGCTCACTTCTTTGACCGCGACCTCCGCCGGCGAGTACCCGACATCGGCCCAGCCGGTCGGATACAGCCAGATTCCCGAGTCCTTGCGCTGCACGAGCAGGATCTCGCCGGCCTCGTTGCCCACGATGGCGCCGACGGCCACCTTCGGCGTGACGTATCCCGGCACTCCCTCTCCGATCGACTCCAGCCACTCCTGGACGAAGTGGTCGGTCTCGCGCTGCACGGCGATGTCGTCGTCGAGTTCGCGAGCGCACGCCTTGATGTCGGCAGCGACGTGCAGTACTTCCTCGAAGCGTTCACGCTCGTAGAGATTCTCGGTGAATCCCATGCCCGTTCGGGCGATCGCAGCCAGGGTTTCGCTCCATCGCGCCAGGTCTCGAGCACTCACGGTCACGGCGGTCACGCTACGTCATCGGGGCGGGGTTAAGACTCGCGCGGGTAGGAGACCATCCACCGGTCGGGAGGTTGGCTCGATTTTCATATCGAGTGCGACCCAACGACGACCGGGGAGGTCACCGCACACCACAATCCTGATCACCATGAAACTCATCACCTGGCGCGACCGCTACCTCGCGACCTGACCGCCTATCCGCTCAAGTCCTGATTCACGCATTGCTCAGGCGCTGGATCGGGCCGGCGAGAGGCTGCTGCTGCGGCCGGTGTCACTGGCCGGCGACCTCGACGTACTCCTGAAGGCGTTGCTCCCACAACGCCATCAGTTCGGTGCCGTCGAGGCCACCGCCGTCGCCGAGCATCGCGGCGGCGTCCTTCGGATAGGCCGCCGACAGCCACGTGGCGAAGGGGTCCCACACCTGAGGCGAGAACTCCTCGATCTCGCAGTACCCCGCAAGGTCGACGATCTGCCCGTCGAGCACCGTCAGGTCGAAGAAGCTTCCACTGAATGGGCCGAGCCCCAGCTCGTCTGAGAGCAGATAGTGGAAGTCGAACGTGCACCGAACAATCGTGCCGGCCGCCGTGGTCTCCCGTTGCACACACTCGTCGATGATCTGCTGAAAGCCCATCGATTGCGCATCGGGGATTGTCGTGCGTAACTCTTCTTTCGGATACTTGCTGCTCGATTGCGTGAGCACGCCACTGAACTTTGCGTCGTCGGCCATGTAGCTGAGCGCCTGGTCGGCCTCGAATGCCCCGAACGCTTCGACGAAACCTCGAGCGACCTCGACCGCTGCCGCGTTCGATTCGATCTCGGCCGGTTGCGTATCGAGCGGCAGCTGGTCGTTCACCGGCGGGGCCGATTCGTCGCGAGATGCGACGACGAGCCCTCCGACGAGGATCACTGCAACGGCAGCAGCCGCCAGCGCGATCATCGACCACTTTCGTGGGCTGGTCGGTTCCTCCGGGGTCGTGGTTGTCGTGGATTCGATGATGGTCATGTCGTTGCTCCTTGTGAGTAGTGCGTCGAGGTAGCGCGATGTGTCGATCGTCGGAGCGACGTCGGCCGTGCGAGCTGGGTCGGCTCGCTCGAACAGGCGCATGACTTCGTCATCGGTGATCATCGGATACCTCCTTTGGGAGCATCGGGGGCTTTGCGAGCATCGGGGGTCGAGAACTGGTGTGATTCGAGTCGGCGGTACTCGTTGCCGAGGTTCTGTCGAGCGCGATGAAGCCTCTGCTTGACCGCATTTGGGGCGATGCCGAGCACGGCCGCGACGTCGCTGATCGACAGCTGCTCCCACGCAACCATCCGGAGGACTTCGGCGTCGGAGCCACCCAGGCGGGAGGCCGCTTCCAGAACGAGTCGACACTCGTCGGCCTGGCTCGACACCTCGTCGATGCCCAGTGGAGGAGCTTGACGGGCCACCAACTGCATGCGGTCGGTGAGCCGCCGGCGGCGTGCCGCGCCGCGCCACTCGTGGCCGATGACGCGATAAGCGACCCGGTACAGCCACAGCAGCGCCTCATCACCGGCGGGCACGTCATCGATGCGGCGCCACGCTGTCAGGAAAACTTCGGCCACGGTGTCGTCGACCCGGTCGCTCGATACTCGTCGGCGGCAGTAGCTGCGAATCGATCCGAGGTGGCGCTCGTAGAGCTGAGCGAACACGACGTCGTTGCGAGAGGCAACGCACCGCGAGGTGTTCGCTCGGTCGCTCATGACACGTCCATGCCCGGGACTCACTTTCGGTTACGCAAGAATCGACGGTAACCGAACCCAACATGCGGGCATATCCACGCCAAGCAACGGGGGTTGCGACGAGTGACTCCGGGTTCGGCCGACCCGGAGCACTCACCCGCAGTCACCACGGTCGGATCGGCCCTGGATCGCGGCGGCAGGGTGATGAAGCGGTACGACTGTCGACCAAGACAATCGGGCTTACTCGACTGCGTGGAGCAGGGCCCTCGTGATCTCCTTGCGGTACGCGGCGTCGGTCACGAGGGCGTCGTTCGCGCGTACATAGAACGTGTCGACGACCTCCATGCCGATCGTCTGAACCGTGGCGTGACGGATGTCGAGGCCCAGCTCGCCCAACGCCTTGGAGATGCGATGGAGGATGCCGATCCTCGTCACCGCCCGAACGACGATCACGGTTGCGTTGCTCGATGCGTCGTCGTCGAACACGACCGACGGAGGGCCGGGCGCTGCGGCCTGGGTGCGTCGGCGTCTGCGGTATGTCCGAGCGCGTTCGGCCAATCGAGCCTCGATCGCCAGTTGGTGGGCGAGCGCTCGCTCGAGATCGATCTTGACAGCGCGCCAGCTGAGGCCGTTGTCGGGCACCACGATGCGGAACTGCGACGCCGCAATGCCGCCCTCGTCGGAGTGCGCCTGGGCACTCACCACGTCGAGGCCGTGCAGCGAGAGCACACCGGCGATGCGGCTGAAGTTGCCGGGCGCGTCCGGGCTGACGACGGTGACCACGTCGTCGCGCCGAGAGATGGCGAGTTCGCCAACCGCCATCGCGGCGAGTGTCTCGGCGTCGGGAAACAGCCGCCAGGTGACCTCCGCAACGTCGCCGCCGCCGAGCACGTGACGAACCCTGGCCACGAGTTCGGCGACCAACCCTTCCTTCCAATCGCCCCACGCCGACGGGCCGGTGGCCAGCGAATCGGCCTCGGTCAGCGCGTGGAGCAGATCGAGTACCTCGACGGTCTTGACGGCGTCGGCGACCTGGCTGATCGTGGCCGGGTCGGTGAGGTCACGACGCATGGCCACGTCGGGCAGCAGCAGGTGCTGCTCGATGAGGGTCACGAGCACCTCGACGTCGGCGGGAACGAGTCCGAGCTTCGGACCGATCGAGCGCATCAATTCCATGCCGGCCTCGGTGTGGTCGCCGAGAGAGCCCTTGCCCAGGTCGTGGAACAGTGCGCCCAGCACGAGTAGATCGGGTCGGCTGACGCGGTCGACCAGGTCGGCTGCATTCGCCGCGGCTTCCCACAGGTGTCGATCGACCGTGAAGCGGTGGTACGCGTTGCGCTGAGGTTTCGACCGCACCGGTTCCCACTCGGGAAGCAGCCGCGCCACGAGATTGCGTTGATCCAGCGACTCCAGCACCGGCACCGCCCGATGACCCTCGAGCAGCAGCGCGATCAGATCGTCGGTTGCGCCCACCGGCCACGGCCCCTGCCAGCCACTCGCCTCGTCGCTCAACCGGTCGAGCGTCGAGCGGTCGATGCGTGCGCCGTGGCGGGCGGCAGCGACGGCCGTCTGCAGCACGAGCGTGCTGTCCAACTTCGGATCGGCGGTGGCAGCCAGTTCGATCTCGCCATGACGAAGGACCACTCCGGGCGCCACTGCACGGTCGGGCGATGAGGGAGACGTGGCCACCCGCCCCCAGTTCTCCTCGCAGAGCCAGGCGACCGTTCGCCCGGCCGCGGCGACATCGGTCATCATGTGGTCGGCGTCCGTCCACCCACCGGCGGCGGCGGCCGCGTCCTGATCCTCGAGGCGCAGCACGTCGCCGGAGCGATCGGTCGAGCGGTGCAACGACACCCTCGCTCGCAGCAGTACGTCGTAGCAGTGCCCCAGGTCGACGAGATCCTCGGCGCGCAGGTCGAGGCCGGCCTCTTGAGCCCACCACAGCGACTGCACGTCGCGCAGTCCTCCGTGGCCGTCCTTGAGGTCGGGCTCGAGTCGGTAGGCGACATCACCGGCGGACACCTCTCGCTCGCGAACCCGTTCGCGCAACTCGCGCAGGTACTTCGTCGCATTCGATTGCCAGAGCACGTGGCCCTGCGCCACCACGTCGGCGGCGAG
>JBGTEH010000501.1:0-3887 GCA_041747915.1 Ilumatobacteraceae bacterium | reverse complement strand
TCGGTGTTGAAGAGCACGTCGAGTTCGTCGGTCGAGGTGTCGGAGATCGCCACCACGACGTCGGTGTTCATCACGTTGTGGATGATCGGGATGTGCTTGTCGCCGATGCCCTGGATGTTGTGCTCGCCGAATCCGTTCTCGAGCATCGTCGGGCACTCGAGGGCTTCTACGGCGACGATCTTGGTGCCGTACTCCTCCTTCAGCCGATCGCCGGCCGCGATCGTGCCGGCCGATCCGGTGGCCGAGGTGAACGCGGCCAGACGCAGATCGCGACCGTCCCGAGCGAACTGTTCTCGCACCGTCTCGAAGACGTGGCCGAAGGCGCGTCCGGTGACGCGGTAGTGGCCGAGGTGGTTGCCGAACTCCGAGAACTGGTTGAGTACGAAGTTGCCGGGGTCGAGGGCGAGTTCGTTGCAGGCGTCGTAGATCTCCTTCACGTTCGACTCGGTGCCGTGGGTGCGGATGACGTCCTCGGTGGGGTCGGCGCACCACTCGTCGAGCCAGTCGAATCGCTCCTGGCTCATCCCCTCGGGGAGGATGGCGACGCCGCGGCTGGCCATGATCCGGCTGATCGCGATACCGCCGCGGGCGTAGTTGCCGGTCGACGGCCAAATGGCCCGGTGGTGGGTCGGGTCGAACTGACCGGTCACCACTCGGGGGGCGAGGCACGAGTATGCGGCGAGCACCTTGTGGGCGGTGATCATCGGGAAGCGGTCACCGAACACGACGATGATCGGACTCTCGACACCGGTGAGGCTGGAGGGCAGCACCACGTGATCGGGCACGTCGACGCGGTTGCCGGCGAGGTCGTTGTACCAGTGGACGCGCCACAGGTTGCGGGCGTCGGGACCATGCAGGTCGGCGTCACCGACCTTGGCGGCGTGATCGAAGGTCGAGGGGTCTTCGAGCTGCGCGAACGTCGGCAAGGTGATGCCCTGGTCACGGAACCGCTCGACGCTGTTGGCGAGTGCCGCCTCGTCGACGATCCGGTCCGCCAACCCGAACTGGTTCTCCAACGCAGCGGTGGTGGACTCGACGACGTCGGCAGGTGCAGTCACCCCGCCAGTGTGTCAGCGTTACGCCAGGGGTCAGACCCCCGGCGTAACACTTTCCGATTGGGGCATCTCGTCGGTGGTTGTTACGCCGGGGGTCTGACCCCTGGCGTAACACCTCTCAAGAGGCGTCGGTGATGGGGGTCGGGAGGTCGGTTCCGGGCCAGACCTGATCGGCGATCGCGAGCCCGAGCACCGCGAGCACGCATCCGTAGAGCGCTCCCCCGATGCCGTAGATGCCGTAGCCGAGGATCACCACCACGATCGGCACGGCGGGGCCGACGTACAACGACCGCGCGTCGACACGACGACGCCACCAGAGCACCTCGACGATCTGGAGGGTGATCGCCACAGCGAGGGTCAGCGCGACCTCGCCGACCGGGGCGACGCCGAACCCGAGGATCAGCACCGGCAACCAGCCCACGATGATGCCCATGTACGGAAGCAACCCGGCGATGCCACCGAACAGCGCGAGCAGCCCCACCGCCGGAAGATCGAGCAGCGTCGCCGCCAGCCAGATGCACAGCCCGTTCACCACTCCCTGGGCGATCGACGCCCACACGTACATCTGCGTCCGCCGGGCAGCTTGGATCAAGGCCGGCCGATAGCGATCGCGACGCTCGGGGCTGAGCTGGTCGACCGCGCCGCCGATCATCTTCGGGCCGAACAGCAACAGGAAGATGGTGAGGATCATCGACACGAAGTACGGCGGCGCAGACAGGGCCACCGACTTGATCGCGTCACCTTGCGAACCCGTGCGCTCGTCGAGACGATCGGCCAGTTCCGACACTTGATCGGCCAGGCCGATCTCGCGGGCGATCTCGCCGACGCGGTCGCTGCGGCCCTCGATCTCCTTCGCGATCGACGGCCCGACCTCTTGGATCTGGTCGACCTGGTCGAGCAGGCTCGACGTGTACAGCCACGTGACTCCCACGGCGAGGCCGATCACCATCACGAACGTCAGGATGATCGCGAGTGCTCGTGGCATGACCCGGTCCATCCCCTGGACCACCGGTGTCAGTAGTAGCGCGATCACCGAGGCGGCGACGGCCCAACCGATCACCTGATGCGCCGAGGTGAAGATGTTGCGGATCACGATCACCGCGCAGATCAGCGCCGTCACCATGAGCGCCACCCGCCACGGTGGGGGCATCACGAGCACGTGGCCAGTGGTCGCCGTCGCCCGTTGCGGTGGCGAAGCGGCGGACACCATGGTGCGTAATGTACCCGCGGTGCACGAGGGCCCTGGAGATGTGGCAACGGGCGATCTGCCGGCCTCCAGCCGCCCACCCGGTGACTCACGGGTCGAGGTGATGTTGTTCTCGATGATCGGTGTCGGGATCCTCGGCGCGATGGTCGTGCTTGCGGTGTTCCGAGCGGCACCGAACGAACTCACCGCGCTGGGGATCGGTGTGCTCGTGGCATTGGCTCTCGACCCCGTGCTGCGGGCGACACAGCGGCGATTCCATTGCAGCCGAGCGGTGGGCACGCTCATCGTCGGAACGACGTTCGCCGTGGTGCTCGGCGCGATCGTGTTCGTCCTCGGACCCCAAGCGGCCGACCAGGCGGGCCAATTCGCCGATGAGCTGCCGACCACGGTGGAGGAGTTCTACGGTTGGCCGATCATCGGGCCGCGACTCGAAGCGGCCGACGCGGTCGGGACGGTCCAGGAGTTCGTCGACGACCTGCCGAGGCGCATCAACGCCGACTCGATCTCCGACGCCGCCGATCGTGTGCTCGGCGGGCTCAGCGCGGCGCTGCTCGTGCTGATCACGTCGATCGCCGTGCTGCTCGACGGCGAGTCGCTCGTCGCTCGCGTCCGGCGGACCATTCCCCCACCACGACAGGAGCGCGCCGACGACATCGGGCGGATCGTCTACCGATCGGTTGCCCGCTACTTCGCGGGCTCGATGGGCGTCGCGGTTCTGAACGGAACGGTAATCCTCACCGCTGGTCTCATCCTCGGGATCCCACTGGCGCCGCTCGCCGGGGTGTGGGCTGCGATTACCAACCTGATCCCGCAGATCGGCGGGTTCCTCGGAGGGGCGTTCTTCGTCCTGCTCGCGTTCACCCAGGGCGCGTTGCCCGGGCTGATCGCGCTTGTCGTGTTCCTCGGCTACCAGCAGTTCGAGAACAACGTCATTGCGCCCACCGTGATCGGCCGGGCCGTGAACCTCACACCGCCGACCACGATGCTCGCCGCGCTGATCGGCGGGGCGGCGGCCGGAGTTCCCGGTGCGCTGGTGGCGACTCCGATGATCGGTGCCGCCAAGTCGGTGTGGATGGACACCCATGGCCAGAGCATCGACGATGAGGACGACGATTCGGCCGACGAGAAGCCGAGTTCCCTGCGCCGACTCCTCAGCCGCGTGACCCGATCGAAGGACTCCAGCGACTGAGACGTACCGAGACGCGACGCCGCCCGCCCTCGGAGGGAAGGGCGGGCGGCAGGGATTCAGAGATTGCGGATGTTCATCGGCACCACGCGAACAGTTCCGGGTTGGTGGTGTGCAGCTTCACGACGGCGCCGAGCGACAAGAACGATCCCGCCGGCAAGTCAGCGAAGATCGGCCCGGTCTCGGCGTTCGCGAGCGTGCTGTAGTCGATTTTCTTCTGAGCGGCGGCTTGCAGCAGACCGAGGCTCTTCAGCGTGCCGATGCCGGCCTGGACGCAGGCGCCGTTGGCGCCCGGAGCGGCGCTGACGGTCCCGGCGGCGCCGAGGCCGACCGTGGCGGCGGCGACACCGGCGGTGAGTGCGAGTGCAATCTTCTTGCGCATTGGGGGTTCCCCTTGGAGTTGGCGGTTGACACCCTCTCTACGGAGCCCACACCGATC
>JBGTEH010000500.1:0-5835 GCA_041747915.1 Ilumatobacteraceae bacterium | reverse complement strand
CCGCCGGGTACGTCCACGCCGCCACGGGGTTCAGCGTTGCATCGTCGTTGCGTGCAGCGCCGCGAGTCGCCGCGTCGATCGCCTCGGCGCTCGACACCGCCGCCCCAGCGGCCGACGCCTCCATGGTCGGCGAGGCGGTGTGGCCAACGGCACTTCGTCGAAGTCGATCGCTGCACGACTATGGGCTGGAGCTCTTGCTGCGGCTCGACGACGACGAGGTCAGGCAGTTCTTCGGTGCCTTCTTCCGACTGCCGGTCGAACGATGGCGGGGATACATGCGCATCGACACCGCGCCGTCCGAGGTGGCATCGGTGATGGCCCAGTTGTTCAGATCGTCGTCGTGGTCGATGCGACGTCGCTTGATGTCGGGAAATCCGGCACCGTTTGCCCGTCTGCTGCGTCCGTGACATCGCTGTGCCGGGAGTCGGCATGTGGGGACGTGGGTTCGCGTCCGCGATCGTGCGCGGCGATCGAGCGCCGTACGGCGAGGACCCATCCGACGAACACTGCGGTGGCGAAGATGAACCACTGAACCGCATACGACAGGTGTGGCCCGTTGCTCAAATTCGGCGGTGGCACGGGGATCGGATCGGGCGCCGACACGTTGGGGATGCTGCCGACCAAGTCGAGGTAGATCGGAGCGAGTTCGCCGGGAAGTTGTTCGTCGAGGCGTTGGAGATCGATGCGGCGAACTTCGGTGACTGGACCCTGCGATGCGTCGGTCAGCTCACCGCGTTGGCGGTCGGGCGGCAGCCGGACGCGCCCGAGCAGCTCGATGGTGCCGGAGGGAGCTGCGGGAACGTCGTCGCCGAGCAGCACGAACCCACGGTTGACCACCACGGTGTCGTCACCGTCGACCAGCGCGCTGAGGACGTTGTCGCCGGCGAGACCGTCCTGTGAACGGTTGAACCACACCACTTGGTCGGTGAGGTACCGCCCGGTCACGGTGACCTGTCGCCACTCGAGTAGGCCGATGTCGGCCGCCGCGTCGGGCCCGGCGAGGAGATCCTCGAGCGGCACGGGCGGCTGGTCGATTCGTTCGCTGACAGTGGCGTTGAAGGTCGTGCGCTCGTCGAGCCGCCGGAGTTGCCAGAGGCCAAGGGTGATCATGGTCGTGATCGACACGATCACAACAACATGGAAGGCGACCCATTTCGGACGCAGCAGGAAGGCACGGCTCGACCCGGACATCTTGCGCCCGACGGTAGCGGTGCGTCACCGCTATCTTGCGTCGCGATGAGCCCTGACGACATCACTGCCGAATGGCTGTCCTCGATCCTGGGCGGTGAGGTGCGCTCGGTGACCTACCGCCGGATCGGTGACGGCCACGTCGGTACCTGCATCCGACTGAACGTCGGCACCGATGATCCAGCGCTTCCGACATCGTTGGTCGCAAAACTGCCCGCCGAAGACGAGCGCAGCCTCCTGCTCGCCTTGATGCTCAAGACCTACGAACGAGAGGTGAACTTCTATCGCGAACTCGCATCGACCATCGACATCCGGGTGCCGCACTGTTATCACGCCGAGTGGAACGCGACGACGAACGACTTCGTGCTGCTGCTCGAAGACATGGCGCCGGCCGAACAGGGCGACCAGATCGCCGGCTGCTCGTTCGAGCGCGCCGAAGCCGCAGTCCGTGCCGTCGCAGGGCTGCACGGCCCACGATGGAACGATCCGACGCTGGCCGACATCGCCTGGCTCGGCGGAAACGACTCCGACGCAACCTCCGACAGCTATACGGCCATGTGGTCGATGACCTTCCCTGGGTTCGCCAGTACGTACGAGCGGTATCTGAGTACGGAGATGCTCGACGTGGCCGAACGTTTCGGACACCGCATCGTCGATTTCGTCGATGGCCGGGCGGCTCCCCGTTCCCTCGTGCACACCGACTACCGGCTCGACAACTTGCTCTTCGCCACGCCCTCGGGTGGCGCGCCGGTGACCGTCGTCGACTGGCAGTCGCCAACACGCGGAACGCCGTTGACCGACGTGTCGTGCTTTTGCGGAGCCGGACTACTCACGGACGATCGGCGCCGACACGAACGAGAACTCGTCGACGCCTACGCCGATGCGCTCAGCGGGTATTCGATCGACGTCGACGACGGCTGGCTGTGGGAGCAGTACCGACGCGAAGCCTTCCACGGGTTGATCGTCACGGTGCTCACGTCGCAGATGGTGACGATGAACACCCGCAGCCTCGACATGTTCGGCGCGATGGCGTCGCGCCACCTCCAGCACGCCATCGACCTCGACTCGTTGTCGCTCGTGTGAGCCCCGCCGGCCCGCCGAGGTGAACGGCAGGTGTACTCCAGGCGAACACTGGGAGATCCCCTTGGACCGACCCGGATCGCGCGCGAGCATCCGCCGGTGGCTGTCAGAGGTGTCTTCAGCGGTTTGGGTACGACGCGTTCACTGGACACGGGAGAGATCCTGTTCCATGCCGGCGACTCCGGGAACGAGATGTACGGCGTGATCTCCGGAACGATGGAACTGCGCCGCGGCGACCGAGTCGTGCAATCGGTCGGTCCCGGGGGAACCTTCGGTGAACTCGCGATCATCGATTCGAGCGAACGAACCCTCACTGCGATCACGATCGAGCCCTCCGAGATCGCAGTGATCGGCCGACGCGACTTCTTGTTCCTCGTCGGCGAGACCCCGATGTTCGCGATCGACGTGATGCGCTCGATGGCCACGCTGATCCGTGATCTCGCCGTGGAGACCTGATCCGGCCAATCCTCACTGCCAAACTCACTGCGCAGGATGAGCGCAACTGACACACTGGTGTCGATGGAGTTGCCCGACTTCCACATCCCGCACGCGGAGAAAGTGACGTGTTCAATAAGTACCCAAATGGGATAGCCCGCGAGTAAGATCGTTCTCGACCAGCAACAGTGCCCCCGCCCGGAGCGACCCGGGCCGGGAGCCGATCAACGAGAGAACGAGACTCACGATGACCAACCCGCAGAGTACCGAATGAGTGCCCTCGCAGCCGTCGAAGCGCCGCCGATCCGTGCGGCGGTCTATTGCCGGATCAGCGCCGACGCAACCGGTGATGCGGCAGGAGTCGACCGTCAGGAAACGATCTGTCGAGATCTCGCCGCCGCTCACGGCTGGGACGTGGACGCTGTGATCATCGATAACGACGTGTCTGCTTACTCAGGCGTCACACGACCCGGTTACGAACGGCTGTTGACGATGGTCGAGCAACGCGAGGTCGACGCCATCGCTGTCTACCACGCCGACAGGCTGTATCGACGCCCTCGTGACCTGGAACGCCTTGTGGACGTCATCGAGCGCGCCGACGTGCGAGTCGAGACAGCCATGTCCGGCGCGATCGACCTTTCCACTGCGACCGGGCGGATGGTCGCGAAGATGCTCGCCGTCGTGAACGAGCACGAGTCAGCACGGATCGGAGAACGCGTGAGCGCCGCACATCGAAGCAACGCACAGCAGGGTCGAGCACACGGCGGGGGTCGACCGTTCGGCTACGAGCGGGGCGGTGCGGGTGAACTGGTCGTTAAGCCCGACGAGGCCGAACTGATCGTCGAGGCCGCCCACCGGATCCTGCGAGGCGCGTCGTTGAACTCGATCGTCGTCGACTGGAACGAGCGCGGCATCCCGTCGGTGCGAGGGAACCGGTGGCGTCCGAACTCGTTGTCGAAGCTGCTGCGCTCCGGTCGGATCGCCGGGCTACGCGAACAAGCGGGCGAAGTGATCGGTGAGGGTACGTGGGAACCGATCCTCGACCGTCCGACCTGGGAGCGTCTGCGTGCTCGAATCACGCACGCACCGATCGGTCGCCGCCCGAAGAAGAACCTCCTCGCCGGGATGGTGCTCTGCG
This sequence comes from Ilumatobacteraceae bacterium, assembly GCA_041747915.1. Taxonomy (GTDB): domain Bacteria; phylum Actinomycetota; class Acidimicrobiia; order Acidimicrobiales; family Ilumatobacteraceae; genus Sva-07. The sequence continues at coordinate 1,994 of JBGTEH010000500.1, read as the reverse complement.
GGGTCTGCGGTGTTCCGATGACGGCACGTTCGGCAGGCACCGGAAAGTACGGGCAGCGTGCCTACGCATGCGATCGGGTGACTCGTGCGGGCTGCGGATCGAACTCCGTCAAGGCCGAAGCAGTCGAAGCGATCGTCGTCGATCACGTCCTCGGCTCGTTGGAGCGCGTCAACCTGAACGAAGCCCGAACCCGTTACACGGCCGAGGCGTCCTCGACGCTCGTAGCTGAGATCACCGAAGATCAGCAGATGCTCGACGACCTCGCCGCCGACATGGGAGCGCGCCGACTGTCGCGCAGCGAGTGGTTGTCGGCACGCGGCCCGATCGAAGAACGCATGACGGAGAATCGTCGCCGTCTGGAGCAGGTCGCCGTGCTCGGGTCGTTCGACGACGCCGTGTTCGACGGTCTCGACGACGCAGGGTTCAAGGCGCTCGACTTCGACGACAAGCGGGCTGTGATCGGGTTGCTCGTTGATCGGATCACGGTCGCGAAGGGCAAGCCGGGCAGGACGTTCGATCCGTCACGCGTCAAGGTCGTCCCGGCAGGTGCGAGGAAGCAGCCGTAGATGGCACCGATTTGCGTTCCTACTGCGGCGTCGAGGCTGATACGCGGTCGTGGAGGTGTCCTCGTGCGGAAGATGCGGTGCGGGGCACAGGCGGCGGTGCATCGCACCGTGAAGGATGAGGCGGAGCGGCAGGCGGTCATTCGGCTGCGTCGCCTCCGTCGACTCACGGCTGCACCGGGGTGTCTCAGCGAACGTCGGGATGCGTACTCGATCAGATGTGCAGCGGGGTGCTGTGCGGTACCGGTCACAGACGAGCCAGCCGGGTCGGTCCTCGCCCGCCTGGCCTGCCTTCCAGTCGACTCGACCGACCCTCAGACTGCGATTGATCGTGCCGTGGACGACTGGTACCGAGCGCATCAGGACGAGCTGGACGCTGTCGCTGAGCGAGACGACGCCGAGTTCGAGCGCCTCGTCCACTCGATCTGTGATGCCGTCGATGTCGACGAACAATCTGTCGTCACCGCTCTCACCGATCGACGATCGCAGGAACGCGATCGAGCGGGCGGAACCGACTCGCAGTGCCTCACCTCGACGTTGATCGCTGCGCCGGGTGCGCCGTCGCTGTCCGTGCCCGGACGAGCTTGAGCTTCAACCTCACCGAACGCCATCCCGGTCACCTGATCGGCTGAGCGAACTCGTCCGGCCTTCCCACCCGCTTCGGGTGCCGGGAGAAAGGGCAGTCATGCCCTCGGATACCACTGATCGCCATCAACGGGCGATCGCTCTACGGGCCGAACACGGTCTCGGCGACCCAGCCGACGACCCCGACCTGATCGACGCGCTCGCTCGCATCGTCAACGCAAGCAGCAGCCGTCGACTCGCGAGGAATGGTGACGACTATGTCGCTGCCTGACGCCCACACGCGAAGAGTGCCGGGCAGTGTCGGCCCGGCACCCTCGATCGCTCTGGCGAGCACTCAGCCTACCGAGAGGGTGTCACGCTCTCGACGGACGTCGATCGACTGGGGCGACGTCCTCGACTGCGCGACATCGAAGTGCATCGGCTGCGCCTGGGCACCATTCGAGTGCCAACTCCTCGACGCGGTGCAGCCATGAACGGCCCCGGATTCTTCGCTCTCGACCGTGCCCAGATGCGACAAGCCCGAGACGAGATCCGCGACGGGGTGACGTTCGGGTTCTTCGTGGTTCTCGCGGCCGATTGCCGCGACGGTCGCATGATGACCGGCAACTCCCGCGACCTCGCCGAGTACTTCGGCTACTCGATGCGCTCGATGCGCTCGATGCTCACCGACCTCGACGCTCTCGGCTGGATCGAGTGGCAGCGCCCGACGAACCAGAACGACGACGGCACGATCCGAATCGTCCGTGATCTTGAGCGTGTGAAGCCTCCGAAGCAGTCCGAGGTGGCCCCGAACTGGCGCGACGAACCGTCCGTTGCCGGCGCGCCGCCCCCCGCGAAAGTGACAGG
>JBGTEH010000499.1:0-6976 GCA_041747915.1 Ilumatobacteraceae bacterium | reverse complement strand
CCGCAATCACGACGTTCCGCTCCACGTCCGTTCCGCATTCACCTGGGAGCCCGGCACGTGGGTCACCAACGAGGAGGCTTCGATGGAAGATCCGATCATCTCCGGTGTCGTCACCGACATGTCCGAGGCCAAGGTCACCGTATTCGGCGTTCCCGACCGGCCTGGCATCTCGGCGGCGCTCTTCGAGCCACTGGCCGAGGCCAACGTGAACGTCGACATGATCGTGCAGAACACCTCGACGCACGGAACGACCGACATCAGCTTCACGATGCCGATGGCCGACATGGCCGATGCCGAGCAGATCGTGTCGCGGGTCGCCACCGAGATCGGCGCCACCGGCGTGTCGCACGACAACGACATCGCCAAGGTTTCGCTCGTCGGCGCGGGCATGAAGTCGTCGCCCGGGATCGCCGCCAAGATGTTCCGGGTCCTCGCCGACGAAGGCGTCAACATCGAGATGATCTCCACCTCGACCATCCGCGTCTCGGTCGTCTGTGCCGCCGGCGACATGGAACGCGCCGCCAGAGCACTCCACACCGCCTTCGGCCTCGACTCGGGCGCCGACTACTCCGCCCCACTCCCCGAACGCAAGTAGAGGCTCCGTGCGATCCGCGCCGTGACGAACGTCGCTTGATTCAGCGCCCCGTTTGGTCCATGGTGGTGTCACAAGAACGAAGTACTGGGGGGTGTGTCGTGACATCGAGTGGGCAACTCGGACAACGGGCGGTCGTCGTCGGCGCCGGGATGGGCGGACTCTTCGCAGCGCGTGTGCTGGCGTCGCACTTCGGTGAGGTGATCGTCGTGGATCGCGATCGCGATCCTGTCGGCGCCGACCCGCGCCGCATGGTGCCGCAGGGCGACCACTTCCACGTCCTCCTGCCGGGCGGGCTCGACGCGATGTCACACTGGTTCCCCGGTTTCGTCGACGACCTGATCGGCACCGGTTCGGTCGAGATGCAGCTCGGTCGTGACTTCTACGCCTACACACCAATGGGCAAGTCGTACAGCCTCCAGGCGCACATTCCGGATCCCATCGACAATGGGCTGATGACGTACGTCCAGACCCGTCCGCAGCTCGAGGCCAACGTTCGCCATCGTGTTGCCGGGGTCGAGAACGTGAGCATGCGCTTCCAGACGCTCGTCGAGGGGCCGTTGGCCGAGAGTGGTCAGGTCACGGGCATCAAGGTTCGCGACGGTGACGACATCCCCGCCGACCTGGTCGTCGACGCGAGCGGCCGCAACAGCGCGACCGCGCAGTGGCTCGGCCCACTCGGATACGACGCCGCGCCCGAGACCTACGTCAACTGCGACGTCCACTACACCTCGCTGATCGTCGAGCCAGCGCAGTGGGATGCGTTCGAGGGCACCGTGATCTTCGTCATGCCGTCCGGCGAGGGAGAGGCCGCTGCACGGATGGGCTCTGTCGTCAAGCTCACGGGAGGTCGGTGGCTGGTCTCGCTCGGCAGTCGCTACGGCGACGCAGCGCCGGCGGACTGGGATGGATTCCGGGCGTTCGGTCGCACACTCATCGATCCGATCTGGGACGAACTCGTCGAGACCGTCACCCCGGTGACAGAGATCAAGACCTACCGGATGCCGCGGGCGGTCCGCCACCACTACGAGAAGCTCGACCGGTTTCCCGAGGGTCTCCTCCCGATCGGCGATGCAATCTGCTTCTTCAACCCGACGCACGGCCAGGGCATGTCGTCTGCCGCCGGCCAGTGCCGAGGGCTCGAGTCCGTGCTCGCGTCGCGGGCCGCCGACGGTCGCGGTCTCGGCGGTCTCGCTATCGAGTTCTTCCCCGTGGCCGCCGAGTGGGTCCGCGGGCCGTGGATTCTCGCCGCCATGAACGACTTCGCCGATCCTCGCTGCACGGGCGATTTCCCCAACGACGACCTCCCCGACCTCATGGCGCTGGGCCAGGCTGCGTCCACGGCCATCCCCGGCTCGGTCGAGATGACCCTCGTGAACGACATCGGCACCCTGCGAGTGCCGCTGTCGGCGATCCGCACGCTGACTCCTGTGTGACGTCGGAGGCGTGTTGCGCCGGGAGTCTGACCCCTGGCGCAACAGTTCAGCGGACGGTGGCGATCAACCAGTAGTGGTGGCGATTGATGCCGTCGAACTCGCGTGGAGCAGCGTTGCGGCCGGTGATCTTGCTCTTCGGGTTCCGCCAGATCTCGATGTCGGTGAGCAGCGACGACAGCGGAGCGATCAACTCATCGGGCTCGAGGCGGTTGGCCTGCCAGCCGAGGCGGGCTGCCCAGCGTCGTTGTGACAGCCATGGACCGAAGCGCGGAACGCGGAACATCGCTCGCACCAGAGCTCCGAGGGGGAGCAACACGATGTCTTCGATGCTGCGACCCCGATAGTTCAACACGACCTTGCCTCCGGGTCGGGTGATCCGCACCGCCTCGGAGGTCAACTCCAACGCGTCGTCGGTCTCGCAGTGCTGCAGCGTGATGTAGCTGAACGCCACGTCGGTGGAATTCGGCGGCAGATCGAGCGTGTGTCCGTCGGTGACATGGCTCGTGCGAAGTCGATCGACCTTCCCGAACCGTCCAACGGTCTCGATGCAACGTTCGAGGAAGCCCGCGTCGAGGTCGCATCCAACCACGGTCCCGAACTCGCGCGTGAAGGCACAGGTCATGCGTCCGATGCCACAGCCGATCTCCACCAACGTCTTGTCGTCATTGACCCTGCCGTCGGCGTCGGGAACGCGCAGGCCGAATACGGTGAGGTAGGCCGGCACTTCCGAATCGCCGGTCGCAACGAACTGTTCGAGGGTCAGCTCACTGCCGGTCTCGTTGTTGAACACCCACCCTGTGATACGCACCACATCGTCGCCGCTGACCTGACGCTCGCTCGTGCGACCAGCGGCTTTCCACGGAACGAGCTGTGGTCGGCGACGCATGACAAGGATTGTGCCAGAGCGACTACGAATCCCCCCAGCGCGCACCAAACCCGCGCCGGTCATCATCACCGCCGGCGTTATCGTTCCGATCATGTCCTCAGCACATCCCGGCCTGCGCGTCGGTGTCGTCGGAGCGACGGGCCAGGTCGGCAGCGTCATGCGTCGCCTCCTCGTCGATCGCAACTTCCCCGTTGCCGAGATGCGGTACTTCGCATCGGCCCGATCGGCCGGAACCACCCTCGACTGGATGGGCACCGACGTCGTCGTCGAGGATGCCGAGACCGCCGATCCGAGCGGTCTCGACATCGCCCTGTTCTCGGCCGGCGCGGGGTCGTCACGGGCGTACGCCGCGAAGTACGTGGCCGGCGGAGCGATCGTCATCGACAACTCCTCCGCCTTCCGGATGGACCCAGACGTTCCGCTGATCGTCGCCGAGGTCAACGGCCACCTTGCCCGCAACACCCCGAAGGGCATCATCGCCAACCCGAACTGCACCACGATGGCGTTCATGCCGGTGCTCAGGCCGCTCCACGACGAGGCCGGCCTCGTGCGACTCGTGACCTCCACCTATCAAGCGGTGTCGGGCGCGGGTCTCGACGGCGTCGACGAACTCGACAAGCAGGTGCGCCAAGTCGTCGACGACGCAGCCCAGCTCACCCATGACGGCGCTGCGGTGACATTCCCGACCCCGGAGAAGTTCGCCAGGCCCATTGCATTCAACGTGCTCCCGTACGCCGGCTCGATCGTGGACGACGGCTCGTTCGAGACCGACGAGGAGCAGAAGTTGCGCAACGAGAGCCGCAAGATTCTCGAGATCCCCGGTCTTCTCGTGTCGGGCACCTGCGTGCGGGTCCCGGTGTTCACCGGCCACTCGCTGTCGATCAACGCAGAGTTCGAACGACCCATCTCGGTCGACCGGGCGACCGAACTGCTCGCCGCGGCGCCAGGCGTGAAACTGTCGAACATCCCGACGCCGCTGGAGGCCGCCGGCCAGGATCCCGCCTACGTCGGTCGAATCCGACGCGACGAAGGCGTACCGGACGGGCGCGGACTCGCACTGTTTGTCAGCAATGACAACCTTCGCAAGGGTGCCGCGCTCAACGCGATCCAGATCGCCGAACTGCTCCTCTGACGATCGGGCGAATCTGTATCAGCACGCGCACGGAATCGCGGTGCATTTCGGGCACCCGTCGGCGTACCTGGCGACCGCCTCGTTGAGGTCGACGCCCTGCTGATTGGCCAGGGTCGCCACCCACGCAACGACGTCGCCGAACTCGTGGACGCGCTGCTCGTGGGTTCCCTTGCGCACCGCTTGGGCCAGCTCGCCGATCTCCTCGGCCAACCACGCAACCGTCGCCGACACACCCCGCTCGCGATCACGGTCGCCGTAGGTTCGTTCGATCACGTCCTGGAGTTCGGCGAGGTCCATCGCGGTGACCGTACTGCGCCGCGTCGCGGATCGCGGAGTGCGAACGGGGCGGTCCTCAGGAGTCGACGCCGACGGCGAGGCCGTGCTCGAAGCTGGTACGAAAGTCGTACATCCGTGGATCGGCGTTCACGATTGCGAGGTACGACGAGTCGGTGCCCCTCGTGGACGTCACGCGCGTCATCGCTGCGTACGCAAGGCGACGCGACCGCTCTTCCATCCCGATCCCGAGCACGACCGCAGGACTGTCCCACCCCTTGAAGGCGTGCACGGTGCATCCCTTCACCGCGTCGGCGTCGGGCCAGAAACGCGACTTGCGACGCTGACGCTCGTCGGGATCTCGGCTGTATGCGTGGTGAACGGGATACCCAGCCGCCTCGATGATCGCTGCCGCCGCAAGCCCGTCATGGTGGTACTCGCACAGGAACACGACGTCGCGTGGCGCCAGAGTCGGATGGTCGCCCAGCAGCCTGAGCACCTCGTGTCCCACCGCCGGGCCGAGGTCGGCGACCCGATCCAGGTTGATCCACGAACGATGGCCGGACGACACCTGGCCGACCACGGTCGATTGATCGTCGGGGACCGTCGGCACGATCGCGTCCGACGCGATGTACTCGCTCGCGAAGAGATTGGTCGACTCGATCAGTTCCGGAGCCATGCGATACGAGCTGGTCATGTCGATCAGCGGTTCGGTGAACCCGGCCGCTTCCAACGTGCTCGCAGTGGTCCAACTCGACGCGCCGTACAGATCGACGGTCGGGTCGGTGACGAGGAGCATCTCGCCGCCCGGCCGAACGACCATTTCGCGCAGCATGTTCCACCATGCCGGACGGAAGTCTTGCCCTTCATCGACCAGTACGGCGTCGAAGTGCCGATCGAAGCCCCGCATCAGCACGTCGTTCGTCTTCAGAACGACCTTCTCGGGCCAGGTGCCTCGCGTCGGCTCAGCGGCCACGATCCCCGCCGCGGCGGCGTCGTCGACCACCCGCGTGCAGAAGGTGTGGAAGCTGGTGCAGGTGACGCGCGCCGGGTTGGCGCCGTACTCAGCGCACCGCTCGACGACGAGGCCACGCAATCGATGCGCCAGGGTCAGGTTGAAGCAAAGCACCAGCACGTTCTTGCCCTCGGCGGCAAGGCGAGCGGCGCGTGCAGTCAACGCAAACGACTTGCCACTGCCCGGCGGTCCGGTCACGCCGCGGACCGTCGAGCCGTGCGGATTGGCAGCGATCATCCGCGCCGCGGCGCTGAGTTGAACGGGGGCGACGCTTGCGTGGGAAACGCCATCGACGACGAGTTGGCGATGCAGCCGCCGAACCGATTCCGGCGCGACCATCGCGCCCGGCGGCGCCGCAGCGACTGCGCCCAGGTGCTCGGTGACAGCGTCCGAACCCCAGACCGCCACGGTCCGGTCCGGTGACGAGGGCGGACACGCCAGCAGTGTGGCCGCCTCCGTCGTCGATCGGTCGAGTACGACAACAGCGGTGCGTACCGACGGGCCGGGGTCGCGACTGTCGCCGGGGAGCGAGAAGAACTGGTCGACGAGCGTCGATCGGTGTTGACGTGCCACCGCCAAGATGTCGACTGCCCCGGTCCAGACATCGACGACGACCACTCCGTTGCGGTCGTGGACCAGAACGTAGTCAGGAACGTCCTGACCGATGCGCGGGCGGACGTAGACGATCCAACCGTCGTCGAGTTTCGAGAAGTGGTGCGCCACCGCGAGCGCTTCGGTCCCGAGCGGATCGAGGAGTTCATCGAGATGGTCGAATGACGGCTGGAACGTGGCCAAAGGGTCCCCCTGGATCTGACAGACGTACCGTTATCGGCACATCTCGTCAGCAACTTGAGCTGCCTCCGGCGTTCCCTGTCGGGGTGAGAGGATTTGAACCTCCGGCCTCCACGTCCCGAATGACGTCCTGCGGTGACGTCGTGTGCCAACTCTTGTCGGCGCGTGTCGATCTAGCTGGGGTTTCGCGATGCGACATGCCGACGTGTCCCGCTCAGTGTCGGGGTGTGTCAGGCAGTTTGGCTCCCAAGATGGCTCCCAAGATCCGAACTGCGGACGCCCGGCTCCGGTCAAGGGTGGCGTCGTCGCGTGCGACTCCCGAGGCGCATTGAATGGGTCGGATCCGGCAGGAATACGCAGTGCCCAGCTTGGGCCGTCATGCGGCGCACACACCGATGTGGCGGTCGGCATTGCCGCCTGCCGTTACCGAGCGGCAGGGACGTTCGTGCTGTGGCTTCCGTTCGCATCACCGAACGCATGTCGGAGTGCCGCAATGGCTCGTCCCTGTGGCGTCGATATCGGCGAGGTCGTCGGATCCGCTTGCGGTGCCGGAGCGACTCCCGCACGCTCACGAGACGAGTGCGGCGTGAGTGCAGTGACGCGATCGAGATGTCGGCCGCTACGACGCGGAGCTGATGGACGGGAAGCTCCAGCTCCCATCGATGATCTCGGTGCGAGGTCGATAGAGGCGCACAAGGTAGTTCCATCCCTCGGTGATGGGGATGGAGTTCGGAAGCCCGTCGTGGTCACCAAATCTCACGGTTATCGACCCGTCCTGATTTCTGACGCCCGTGATGCTGTTGACGCTGTAGACCCCGATGTCGTTCGGTTGGAAGTACCCCTCGGCGTT
>JBGTEH010000498.1:0-1912 GCA_041747915.1 Ilumatobacteraceae bacterium | reverse complement strand
CTGGAGCGGTGATGCACGAAGGTGACTGCTGCAGCCGCCTGGGTCTGCCCGGCTGGCCGTCGATCGCCGAGGAGTTGATGCTTCACCGCGACATCGAGTTGGTCCGCCTCACCGGTGTATCGATGCACTTCTTGCACCTGTCGTGTGAGCGCAGCGTCGAACTCGTGCGGCAGGCGAAGACCGATGGCCTGCCGATCACCGCCGAGGCGACCCCGCACCACTTCAGCCTCACCGATGATCGGCTGGCGTCGTACGACGCGGTCTACAAGGTCAATCCACCTCTGCGTACGTCCGCCGATGTTGCGGCAATCCGTGCCGGTCTGGCCGATGGCACGATCGATGCGATCGCCACCGATCACGCTCCGCACGCGCTCGACACCAAGCAGCAGCCGCTCGATCAGGCCCCGCCCGGCATGCTCGGGCTGGAGACAGCGCTCGGCGTGTCGTTGGCCCACCTCGACATGCCGCTGGCCGCTGTGATCGCTGCGTTGTCGTGGAAGCCGGCGGCGATTGCCGGCGTCGGCGAACGACACGGGCGCCCGGTGGCCGTCGGCGAACCGGCGAATCTGACGGCCTTCGACCCCGATGTCGAGTGGGAGGTCGTGCCGGCCCGCCTCGCCAGCAAGAGCCGCAACACGCCGTTCGTGGGCGTCGCCCTGCGCGGCCGGGTGGTCCACACGATCTTCGGCGGTCGAGCCGTCGTGGTCGACGGAGCCCCCGTTCGATGATGAATATTCATACGCTAGAATGGATGAACATGCGAGACACCATGACCGGAGCAGGCACATGATTCGTGAGGGAGCGCTGGTGCTCGCCGACGGCAGTGTGTTCGAAGGCGAGTTGATCGGTGCCGACGTGCCCGTGGCGACCGGCGAGGTCGTGTTCAACACCGTGCTCAGCGGGTACCAAGAGGTGATCACCGACCCGAGCTACGCCGGCCAGATCATCACCTTCACCACCCCGCACATCGGCAACTACGGAACCAACGCCGCCGACTTCGAATCGCGCGCCACGTTCTGTCGGGGCATCGTGGTGCGCGAACTCGCCAGGCGTCACAGCAGCCATCGGGCCGAGTCGAGCCTCGATGCGATGCTGCGCGAGAGCGGCGTGGCGGGCATCGCCGGCATCGACACTCGGCGCCTCACCCGCATCCTGCGCGACGGTGGTGCCGTTTCGGGGGCATTCGGAGCACTCTCCGAGGCCGAACTGGCGGCGGCGGCTCTCGCCGAACCCGGCACCGACGGCGTCGACCTCGTCGGCCAGGTGACGATCGACGCCGGCTACACCGTTGACGCACTCGACCCCGACAGCACGACCCGCATCGTCGCCATCGATTACGGGATGAAGCGAAACATCGCCGTCAACCTGTCGCGCTTCGGCAGTGTCGCCGTGGTGCCCGCGTCGACCACCGCCGCCGACATCCTGGCCCGGCGCCCCGATGGCGTGTTCCTGAGCAACGGTCCAGGCGACCCGGCCGTGGTGCCCTACGCCGTCGAGACGATCGAAGGTCTGCTCGGCCACGTCCCGATCTTCGGAATCTGCCTCGGGCACCAGCTGCTCGGCCGCGCGATCGGCGCGGGCACGGTCAAGCTGCCGTTCGGCCATCACGGCGGCAACCACCCGGTCAAGAACCTCTCGACCGGCCGCATCGAGATCACCAGTCAGAACCACAACTTCGCGGTCGACCCCGACTCGCTCGCCGGCCGGGCCACGATGACTCACGTGAACCTCAACGATGGTGTGTGTGAGGGCCTGCGCGTCGACGGAGAACTGGCGTTCAGCGTGCAACACCACCCGGAGGCCAACCCGGGTCCCCACGACTCGCACTATCTGTTCGACGACTTCGCCGAGATGATGCGTCGCGCCGGCGCAGCGACGGGAGCGCGCTGATGCCCAAGCGCACCGACATCCA
>JBGTEH010000497.1:0-5566 GCA_041747915.1 Ilumatobacteraceae bacterium | reverse complement strand
CCGCCAGCCCCGCCGCCGCAGCCACCGGCGCCGCCGCCCGCGCAACGCGGCTCGGCATCGACGTGGCCACGCAGGCCGATGCGAACACGGTCTCGGTGACAGTCACCTACGTCGATCCGGTCGAGGTCGCCATCATCGGCGCGCTGATCGGACCCGTCACCCACACGGCGACGGTCACCATGGCCATCGAGCCACCCTGAGCCGTATCGTTGGTCGGCGTGACGATGCGAGCAACCGTGACCACGATCGGCGACGCGATCGTCGTGGCGCTCGTTGGCAGCATCGACCTCGCCTCGGTCGGAACTCTCCACGGCGAGCTCGGCAACGTCGTCCGCCGCCACGCAGGGGTGTCGATCATCGTCGACCTCGATGGCATCGAGGCGCTCGACGACGCCGGCCTCGGTGTGTTGCTGGGAGCGGCCGCAGCCGCGCGTGAGGCCGGCGGCGATCTTCAGATCGTCTGCAACTCCTCGTCGCTGCGAGATCGCCTCGAACGCACCCGATTCGACCGAGCGATCACCATCCGGACCGCGATCGTTTGACCACATCGTGGATGACACACCGAGCGACGAACCGATATTCCACCTCGCCCTGCCGGCCGATTGGGCAGGCGCATTCGACACCGGCGAGTACTGCGTCTCGACACGTGGAATGACCCTGAGCGAGGTCGGCTTCATCCACTGCTCGACCCGCGAGCAGGTGCAGGCAACGGCCAACCGCTTCTACGGCGACGTCGAACAGTTGGTGCTACTGACCATCGACCCGACGCTCGTGCCATCGCCGATCGTCCACGAGACACCTGCGCCCGGCGTCGACGAGTTGTTCCCCCACATCTACGGACCCCTGCCCGTCGCAGCGGTCAACCAGGCAACGTTCTGGCAACGAGCTAGTGGTGCCACGTGGTCGCTGGCGCCGGCGTGACACCGCAGCGACGATACGTTGACTGCGATGCCAGCTGACTCGGGCCTCCAGGAACGTCTCTCCGGATCGGTGGCGCAGCTCGACCAACAGCGTCTGCACCGTCGATTCAACGGTGTAGAGATGAGTCCAATCGACAGCGTCGTCGAGCGTCGACCCGTGAGATTCGGCGGCGAGGTACGCAGCCAACACCGGTCAGCGCCCGGCAGCGATCCGATTCTTCGTGTCTCCATCGGCGATGGCACCGGAACCGCTGTGGCCGTCTTCACCGGCCGATCGCGCATCTTCGGCCTGGAAGCTGGCCGGGCCGTGGTCTTCGAAGGCGTGGCACACCGCGAACGCGGCCAGCTCGTGGTCGTCAACCCCGCGTACACGCTGCTGCCCTCGTGACGGTGTAATGCTGGTGTCTGACACCAGCGTTACACGAGCAGGGCGGTCACTTCTGACTCGGCTTCGTCGGTGACGAGCACGATCACCTCATCGCCGATGTGGAACGACGTGTCTCCTCGGGGAACGACGACATCTCCTGCGCGCACGATCGCCACGACGCTGGACCCGCGGGGGAAACCCGCTTCGACGATCTGGCGTCCGAGGATCGGGCTGTCGGCCGACAACGTCACCTCGATCAGGCGCGCCTTTCCCCCGGCAACCTTGAGCAGCCGCACGATCGTTCCGACCGACACCGCCTCCTCGACCAAGGCCGACAGGAGGTGCGGTGCCGACACGGCAACGTCGACACCCCACATCTCGGTGAACATCCACTCGTTGGCGGGGTGGTTGACGCGAGCGATGACCCGCGGTACGCCGAACTCCTGCTTCGCCAACAGCGACGCGACGAGGTTGTCCTCGTCGTCACCTGTGACGGCGAGCACGACATCGGCTCGTTCGGGTTCAGCGCGTGCCAGATCAGTGATCTCGCAGGCGTCGGCGACGACCCAGTCGATCGACCCGAGGCCCTCGCTGCTTCTGCGCCGCTCCACCTGTTGGTGATCGCGTTCGACGACGACCACCTCGTGACCATTGGTCACGAGATCTTCGGCGATGAAGGTTCCCACCTTGCCCGCTCCGATGATCACGATCCTCACGAGGTCACCGCCGATTCCCCGTCGTCGGCCCATGCCGCCTGGAACTCGTCGACCTTGTCGTTGGGCACCATCAGGTACAACAGATCCCCCTCTTGAACGACGAGATCCGGTGTCGGCAGAAGACTGACGCCGAGTCGACGCACAGCTGCCAGTCGTAGGGTTCGATCGGCCTCGAGGTCGCCGAGACTCGTGCCGATCAGAGTGCGCGACGCCGGGCGTTCGACCAAGCAGACCTGAGCACCCGGGTCGACCCATCGCACAGCGTCGACGTTCGGGCGCAGCAGGCGCATCGACAGGTCGATGGTGAGCCGAGCCGACGCGACGGTCGAGATCCCGAGACGCTCATAGACCGCCGCCCGACGCACGTCGTAGATTCTCGCGAAGACACGTCGCACCCCGAACGCCTCGCGTCCGGTCCGCGCCACGACGATGTTGCTGTTGTCACCATTGGTCACCGCGGCGAGCGCAACGGCACGCTCGATTCCGGCGCTTCGCAGAGTCGCTCGGTCGTAGCCCACGCCTTCGATCCGCTCCACCTCGAGAATTCCGAGCCGCCGGAACGCCGAGCGGTTCGTGTCGATGACGGCCACCGAATGTTGCATCGCGGTCAGGCGCTCGGCGATGCCCGCTCCGACACGACCGCATCCAACGATGACCACGTGGCCGTTCGTGGCGGCGCCGGCTTGTTCGGAGTTGCTCACAGGACCTCGTTCGTTGGTTCGAGTTCGCCCAGGTCGGCGACCTGGATCGGTACCGACAGGATCGCCGTGTTCGGTCGTTGGCGCAGCTTCGCCTTGATCAACAGCGCACTCTGATTGTGGAGGGCCTGATCCCACCAGTGCTCGACCACGAACTCGGGAATCACCACAGTGACTACGTCGTCGGGGCGTTCGTCGTCCAGTTCGTCGATCAGTCGCATCACCGGACCGGTGAGGTCACGAAACGGCGAGAAGATCGTTCGAAGCTCGACGGGGAGACCGAACGCCTCCCACGCGTCGACGACGGTGTTCTCTTCCTCCGCCGAGGTCACCACGCTGATCGCAACCAGGCGATCCGGGCGCATCGAACGCGCATAGGCGACCGCTTTGAGCACACCGAGGTTCACGCTGCCGACGAGGATGACCACGGTGTGGGAATGGCGAGCGACATGATCGCCGGGTTCGACTCGCAGGGCAGCCCTGACGGAGTCGTAGTGACGCTTGATCCGTTTGAACACGTACACGATGATGGGGATCAGCACGGCGGGGATCCAGGCGCCGATCGTGAACTTCGACACGAGCACAACGATCAACACGACGAAGGTGGCGATGGCACCGATCGTGTTGACGACGACACCACGCCTCCAGTTGGGCTCGCGCAGCTTCTGGTGATGGCGCACCATGCCGATCTGCGACAACGTGAACCCGCAGAACACGCCCACGGCATAGAGCGGGATCAGCTTGCTCGTGTCGCCCGAGAAGGCCACGATCAATGCCGATGCCACCACCGCAAGCGCAATGATCCCGTTCGAGAAAACCAGTCGGTCGCCTCGATTCTTCAGCTGCGCAGGGAGATAACCGTCCTGGGCAAGGATCGACGACACGCGTGGGAAGTCGGCGAACGCGGTATTGGCCGCCAGGATCAAGATGGCGAACGTGGAGAACTGCAGGACGTAGTAGGGAAGGGTCTCGCCGTTGAACACTTCGCGACCCATGATCGACAGCAGGGTTTCGCCTTCGCTGGGTGTCGGCCGCAGCCGGCTGGCGAGCACCGAGATCCCGAAGAAGAACGTGGCGAGGATCGTGCCCATGAGCAGCAGCGTCGTGGCGGCGTGCTTCGACTCGGGCTTCTTGAACGCAGGAACCCCATTCGAGATGGCTTCGATGCCGGTCAATGCGACCGCACCCGACGAGAAGGCCCGGAGGAAAAGCAGCACGGTCAGTCCGGTGAGTTCGCCGCCGCCGGTCAGTTCGTTCAACGCCTCCGGGTCGGGGACCAGCGGCTCGAGCGAGCCAGAGGCGAGCCGGACCAACCCCACGATGATCAGACCGCCGAGCGCGACGATGTACACGTAGGTCGGGCCCGCGAAGAGCCGGCCCGATTCCTTGAGTCCTCGAAGGTTGGCGAGCGTCATGATCACGATGAAGCCCAGACAGATCTCGACGCGTTCGGCGCGCAGCGCGGGGAATGCCGACGTGATGGCGGCGACGCCGGCCGAGACCGACACGGCAACCGTCAAGATGTAGTCGACGAGCAGCGAGGCGCCGGCAACCAGCGACGGGGTCTCGCCGAGGTTCTCCCTCGAGACGACGTAGGAACCCCCGCCGCCCGGGTATGCGAAGATCGTCTGTCGATAGCTCGTGATGACGAGCACCAGGAGCACCATCACGATGATCGAGATGGGAATCAACTGGTTGAGCGCCACCGCCAGGCCAGCCGCCGGAATCAAGACGATCAGGATCTCCTGGCTGGCGTATGCGGTCGACGAGATCGCATCGGATGCGAAGACTGCGAGTGCAGTCGGGATCCCGAGTCGCTGATGCTGTTCGTCCTCGGAGGCCAGCGGCGTTCCGACGAGCGAACGTTTCCATCGGCTGATCACGAAGAGTGCACCGTGGCGACCCTGACGGGCGACATGAATCGATCTGTTCGCGACAACTCGTTCTCCTGCTCTGGGCGTGGCGACATGCCGCACGGACCCGACGGCTTTCACCGTCACTCACGCGGAACCAGCCCCGCTTCGTGAGCGCCTCGAACGCTACCCGGCAAGTTGCCCGAGGGTTGTAACGGCGGTGTCTGACACCAGCGTTACATCGCTACCAGTGCTTGGTGCCGGGGGCGCCTTTGAACGGGCCGGTGACGTTGGCGGTGACCCATCCGCCGTAGAAGCTGCCGTCGTTGCTGGTGACACGCTCGTCGTCGATCCAGCAGTCGTCGAGCTTCTGGGCGTAGAAGGCCCAGTGGCCGACCAGCGCCTCGAACGCGGTCGTCGGGTCGGGATAGGTCCAGCCGGCAGCATCGACGATCACCGAACCCTCGTCGTCCACGACGTCGGCGTACGCGGCGATGCCCTTCCATTCGCACATCGTCGGGCGCGACGCCGACGGTGCGAGGTGATCGAGAGCGACGAACTCGCTGGCCACGTAGTACGCCGGCGGTTGGCTCGTCTCGAGGATCCGCAGCGCATGAGGAGCGTCGACGATCGTGACGCCGGCGTGGATCACTCGGACTCGCCATTCGACGCGTTCGATGCGTGGTGGCCTCGGAAAGTCCCACACCGACTCGAAAGCCTTGCCGTTGGCGGCGCTCTTCATGTCCTCACACTGCGTCGGGATCGGGCCGGATGCACAGTCGTGGTCGGTCGTGTTCAGTCGAACTCCGACTGCTCGGGAGGGCGAGTGCGACCGCCGGCGCGCTTGTCGGCGGCCTTGAGATGCGCTCGTTGTTCCTCCTCCAACGCAGCCTCCTCCTCGATGAGACGGTCGAGGCTCGACAGACGCACGGCGTCGAGCTCACCCGATGCGATCGCCTGCTGGACCGCACACCCCGGCTCCTGGTCGTGCTTGCAGTCGCGGAACCGACAG
>JBGTEH010000496.1:0-1851 GCA_041747915.1 Ilumatobacteraceae bacterium | reverse complement strand
GTTCGCGGCGGTCGGCATCGCGTCGATCGCGGAGCTCGGCATCGCCGACGACATCGTCAACGTCAACGGCGGCGCCATCGCCCTCGGCCCCCCGCTCGGCCTGAGCGGCAACAGGCTGGCATTGACGTTGCTGCACGAACTGCAGCGTCGTGGCGGCGGCATCGGCGCGGTCGCGCTGTGCGGTGGCGGCGGCCAAGGTGACGCCGCCATCTTGCGCACTGTCTGACGCCCGCGCCAGCCGCCTCACCCTCCGCCTCACCCTCCGCCTCACCCTCCGCATCACCCTCCGCCTCACCCTCCGCACCGACCCCTCGTTCATCGCGCGCCGGTCAGCAACGCGCGCCGTCGCCATACGATCACCATGCGTGTCGACACTTCTCACGTTGAGTGCTTGACATACCACGGGATGTCGGTAAACTGTCACCGAAGGCGACTTGTGTTACGGAATGTTGACGAAAGTCGTTCGATTCCGTAATGTGACCGCAACAACACATCGAGTGAGCCAGCGACGTCTCACCCCCCTCTGGGGCATCATCGAAACGAATCGGCCCGTCCGCCCGCTACCGATTCGTGGAGATGGTGCCCCAGTTCATTTTTTCAGGCTGCCCTGCCGTACCCGTCATTCGATCGCCCGGCGACCTTCGATCGCCCGGCCGAGCGTGAGTTCGTCGGCGTACTCCAAGTCGCCGCCCACCGGAAGGCCGCTGGCGATCCGCGTGACCTGCAATCCGATCGGCTTGAGAAGACGGGCGAGGTACATCGCCGTCACCTCGCCCTCGGTGTTGGGGTTCGTGCACAGAATGATCTCCTCGATGCCTTCCGGCTCAATCCTCGCCACGAGTTCACGGATCTTGAGGTGCTCGGGACCGATTCCCTCGAGCGGGCTCATCGCTCCGAGCAGCACGTGATAACGGCCCCGGAACTCGCCGGTCTTCTCGATCGCCACGATGTCGCGGGCCTCCTCGACCACGCACACCATCGATGAACTCCGCGAGTCGTCACGGCAGATCGGGCACAACGACCCCTCAGCGACGTTGAAGCACCGTTCGCAGAACCTGACCCGAGCTTTGGCGTCGGTGATCGCGTGAGCGAGCCGCTCGGCGTCCTCGGTGGGCACCTTGAGGAGATGGAAGGCGATCCGTTGCGCCGACTTCGGACCGATACCCGGCAATCGTCCCAGCTCGTCGATCAGTACCTGGACCGGAGCGGTGTAGTTGCCCGCCATCAACCGGCCTCGTCGATCAGTTCGGATCCCGGAAAGGCCTCGGCCAGACGATCGATCGGCGTCCTGACCGACTCGGGTGGTGCATCGACCAGGTCGTCGAGGTCGACGTCGTCGTCGGCTGGCAGGGCGTATTCGGGCGCGCCCGATCCCACCGTCGCGTCGGCGACGTCGTCGAGCGGTGCCGCCGACGGAGCGGTCACTGGCGCCGCACCCGGCGACGCATCGCCACGCGCCCGGTCGGACGGTCGAGAATCGCCATCGTCGGTGCCGCCGTCGTTGCCACCCTCGACGAGTTCGAGCGTGATCGGCGCTGCTGCGAAGTCGCTGAGCACCTTCTCGACGACCGCGCGATGTTGCTCACACTTGCTGCGGTGCACCGCATTCGGCACCGCCAGCGTGAGCACGCCGTTGGCGCTGCGCACGAACGTCGCTGGTGCGTAGATGGCCCGGGGCATGCCCTTGAGCGACGGTCGCACGGTGTTCTCCCACGTGTCGGCGGTGAGCGGTTCTCCCATCGGCGTGTGAGCAGGCGAATCGGCGACCGGAGTGTCCGGCGAGTCGGCAACGGGCAGCCGACTCGGTGCATCGGCGGATTCAGACGGTTCGGTCGCGCGCGGCACGCGACC
>JBGTEH010000495.1:0-5436 GCA_041747915.1 Ilumatobacteraceae bacterium | reverse complement strand
GGTCTCGCCGCCGGGGAAGACGTCGTGGTGCGGGTCGCCCGACCAGTCGGGCGTACCGAACTTCGCCACGTAGGCGTCGAAGGTCATGCCGTCGATGTCGACGCCCGGATCGTGCTCACCGAACCCCGCGTCGATCTCGACCGGCAACCCACCGATCGCGGGGGCGATCACTTCGGCGGTCTCGATGGCGCGCTGGAAGTTGCTGGCCACGAGCATGTCGGCCGCGAACTCGTGAGTCGTGGCAAGACGGTCGCGCAGGGCTTCGGCCTGCCGACGCCCGAGGTCGGACAGCCCGTCGCACGACCGGAAGCCGCCGATCACTCGGTTGACGGTGACGTTCGATTCGCCGTGACGGATCAACACGAGAGTGGTCGGCCGAGGAGTGCTCACGAGTCGAGAGGGTACGGCCACACAGCGCGGGTCCTACGCTCGACCTCGATGTCGATGCGTCGAGCCGTGCGGTTGGTGATGGTCGTCGGGTGGGCCGTCGTGGGATGCGCAACGACCGATGCCGGCACACCCAACGAGACGTCTTCAGCGGTGGTGACTGTCGGCGCAGCTCTCACGCCGACAGCTCCCACGCCGACAGCTCCCACGCCCGAGTCATCCTCGAGCCCGACTCGGGCGCCCGAACCTCTGCCCTCGCCCGCGCCCAGTTCGACGGCGACAGAGGTTGATCGTGACGCCTCGATCTGCGACCGTACCGGCGTCGACTCATCGACCACGGTGGCCAATCCCGAACTCGACGAGGCGTCCGGTCTGGCGGTGAGTCGCGCTCACCCCGGCGTGGTGTGGGCGCACAACGATGGCGGCGAGGCCGGGGTGTTCGCCATCGGGGTCGACGGCGCCGACCTGGGGTTCCATCCGATCGACGGGCTGGACGCAGTGGACATCGAGGACATGGCGATCGCGTCGGGCGCCGACGGTGATGTTCTCCACCTCGCCGACATCGGCGACAACGGCCTCGAACGGAGAAGCGTTCGTCTCTACCGGTTCGCCGAGCCGGATCCGGCTGTCGCGGGACCGATCATGGCTGTCGAGGTCCTCGAGTTCGTCTATCCCGACGGCCCGCACAACGCCGAAACACTCCTGATCGACGAACTCGACAATCGAGCGGTCATCGTGACCAAGGAGCAATCGGAATCGCCCGACGGCGACCCGGACCGGTTCGGCCGCACCGAGCCGGCGCTCGTGTTCGCAGGAGACCTCTCGACGGCGGGTGCAGAGCCGCGTGAGCTCGTGCCCGTCGGAACGATCGACACGCTGGCGTTGGAGGCGCTGGAGGCGCGCAACACGACGCCCCACCCTGCCAGCCTGCTCGGTTTCGGCGGCGTCGTCACCGGCGGAGATGTCTCGGCGGACGCAGCGTTGATCGCGCTGCGCACGTACGAAGCGGTGTGGGTGTGGAGCCGCGGCCCGGATCAGTCGGTGGTCGACGCGTTGGCGTCAGCGCCGTGCCAGGTGGCGTCGGTGTCCGAGCTGCAGGGCGAAGCGGTTGCATTCGACAGCGAGGGGCTGCTCACGCTCGGGGAGGGCGTGAGCGAGCCCCTCAACCGCCTGGCTCGCTGATCGAGCGAGCGTTCACGTCACGGGTTGACGTCGTAGTGACCAGCGACCTCGGCGGCAACGTCGGGCGTCAGTACATGGTTGCCGGCCTTGGGGGCGGCCTTGAGCCAGCGCTTGTCGAACGGCACCACGACGCTGCCGTCCTCTGTCTGATACGACCGCTCGATCGGCACGAAGCGCTCGGCCTGGAGTAGTCCCGGCTTGACGACCAACCACTTGGGTTCGTTGTCGCCGTCGTCGTAGAGAACGTCGGTGACCGTTCCGAGCGTCTCCTGGTTCTCGTTGATCACTTCGTGATCGATGTAGTTCGGGTGTTCCTGCGGCATGACGTCTCCTCCTCGTCGGTGACGTTGTCTGAACGGACATTCGTCTGTCGCGATATGACAATCGTCAGGTGTTCGTAACGTATTCGTAACATGGAGTTTCCCCGATCCGTCGACGACCAAACCCGACGGGATGTGTTGTCGTACAGTGCGCAGCGTGGGAACGCGAGCCGGTGACACGTACATGGTCGACGTCGATGAACGCGGGCGGTTCGAGAGAGACGGATACGTCCACCTCGAAGGCGTGCTGACCACCGCCGAGGTCGACGCCATTGCGATCGTGTACGACACGTTCATGCGCGGCGAGATCGACGTGCCGGGCAAGGACCTGTACGACATGGTGACGGGGGAGTACGGCACCGACCCAACCAACTATGCGATCTTCAACGTCATGCTGCCGCGGCGCTATCACCCTCCATGGCAGGAGAACATCTTCGAGCGTGTCGGGCTGTCGATCGCCGAGCAGTTGTGCGGCGAGGGCATGGTGCTCGACTTCGACCAACTTCTCGCCAAGCAACCCGGCCGCGACGATGCGGTCTTCGCGTGGCACCAGGATCAGGCGTACTGGATCAACACCGACGATCGCCGCACCGCCACATGCTGGCTCGCCGTCGACGACTCCACGATCGAGAACGGGTGCATGCAGTTCCTCCCCGGGAGCCATCGTGAGCCGGTGCGACCGCACCGTCCGATCAGCGGAAGTCGCGAAGATCAGCACACCCTGGTCACCGATCTGCGAGACGACGACGTGCTCACCGCCGTCGAGATCCGTCGAGGCGACATCACCGTCCACAACGAAGGGGTGCTGCACGGCTCCGGCGGCAACACATCGACGAACAGCCGACGCCGCGCCTACATCACTGCCTTCCGTTCGGTCGACACCGTCCGCCAAGAACGCGCGCTGGGCTTCACTCACTCGCACAACGATTCCCCCGACCTTCTCGCCAACGTCGACGGCCTGCTCGCCGCCGACGATCCCTCGCGACCCTGAACTCCTGGCCTTCATTGCCGTAGCGTGCGGAGGGCTACAGTTCGCCCATGACGTACGCAGGGGATCGTGTCGTTTTCGACGCCGACAGCCACGTGATGGAACTGCCCGGTTGGCTCGAAGAGTTCGCCGACTGGTCGACGGCCGAGATGCTGCGACCGCTGGCGCTCGGCGGAGCCGGAGCGTTGGCCGATCGCGCCGTCGAGCAAGCAGCGGTCCGCCACGCCGGGGGAGTGGCGACCCTCGACTGCGACCCGATCGAGCTGCTGCGCTCGAAGGGTTGGGGTGCCGTTGGAGCGTTCGACTCGTCCGAGCGATCGTTCGTCCTCGACCAACTCGGCTTCGCCGCCCAGCTGGTGTTCCCGACCTTCGCCGCCACGCAGTTCGCGGGGAGTGATCTGGACCTCCTCTACGGCGGGTCCGACGCGCTGAACCGGGCGATGGCGGCATTCTGCGCAGCCGACGCCAGGATGCTCGCGGTGGCATCGGTGCCATGGGGCGAACCCACTCGAACCATCGAATGTGCCCGACGGGCGATCGCCGAGGGATGCCAGGCGGTGATGGTGCCCACCGATCTGCCTCGTGGGATCGTGTCGCCGACGCATCCCGACCATCACCCGCTGTGGGCCATGCTCGAGTCGGAGAACATCCCCGTCGTGAGCCACATCGGCGGCGGCGGTCGACCCGTCAGA
The DNA here is from genome assembly GCA_041747915.1 of Ilumatobacteraceae bacterium. Taxonomy (GTDB): domain Bacteria; phylum Actinomycetota; class Acidimicrobiia; order Acidimicrobiales; family Ilumatobacteraceae; genus Sva-07. The sequence continues at coordinate 1,867 of JBGTEH010000495.1, read as the reverse complement.
GCAGGCTTTCACGACAACGGCCACACGGTCACCGACTTCCTCGGCGGCGGCGAGAACGTGAGGGCCAAGGACTTCATGGCCATCCACCAGCGCCCCGAAGTGTTCTGGGCGGCCATGGTGCTCGACGGTACGTTCGAGCGGTTCCCCGGCCTGCGCGGCGCGTCGGTCGAGGAGGGCGCGATGTGGGTCGTGGCCTGGATCCGCCGTCTCGACCGAGCAATGCAATTCGCCAAGACCGAGTCGCCGCTGCGCGACCTCAACAAGCTGCCGAGTGAGTACGTCCACGACCACCTTCGCTTCACGCCGTTCGCAGGCGAACCGGTGGGCTGGATGCTCGAACAGACCGGGACCGATCTCTTCATGTTCTCGTCGGACTACCCGCACCCCGAGGGGACGAAAGACCCGATCGAGCGCTTCGAAGCGACGATGGGCGAGGTCGACGACGACGGGTTCGAGTCGTTCTACGGCGCCAACTTCGCCGCGCTCTACCGCGGAACCGTCCCGGTCTGAGCGCGTCGGAGGTGAAGCTGCTCTGCACCGCCGACCTGCACTACCGCCTACCGCAACTCGACTGGCTCGTCGAACAGGCGGCCGATGTCGATGTCGTCGTGATTCCCGGCGACCACTTGCAGGTGGTCGGAGCGGCTCCCCTCGAAGTGCAGATCGTCGTGGTGTCGAAGTACCTCCGGCGCCTGTCGGAGCGAACGTTGGTGCTCGCGTCGTCGGGCAACCACGACCTCGACGGGCCCGGACCCACCGGTGAGCAGGCAACCGAATGGCTTCGAGAACTTGCGTCGGATCGATTGGTCGTCGATGGCCAGTCGACCGACCTCGAGGGCGTCCGGTTCACGGTCTGTCCGTGGTGGGACGGCCCTCGGACCCGCCAACTCGTCGAGGATCAACTCATGACGGCCGCTGTCGATCGGCCGAGTCGTTGGATCTGGGTGTATCACTCGCCGCCGGCCGACTCACCGCTGTGTCAGGCCGGCTCGAAGGCGTACCCCGATCCCGATCTCGCCGCATGGATCGACCGATGGCAGCCGGACCTCGTGATCTGCGGCCACATCCACCAGGCACCGTGGGTCGATGGCGGCGGTTGGGTCGATCGTCGCGGCTCGACTTGGCTACTCAACGCCGGACATCAGCCGGGTCCGATGCCTGCGCACGTCGTCATCGACCTCGACGAATCCACCGCCGAGTGGGTGGCGCTCCCGGATCGTGAACTCGTACCGATGGCCCTCGGACCGCTTCAGTAGTCGAGGTCCGGCATCCGGGCCGACCCTGGGCTGACGGCCTTGGTCTGATGGTGCATCAACGTGCTCAGCACGTCGTCGAGCATTCCGAGGTGGCCGGCATCGCTGCCGTATTGGCGTTTCACATCGGTCAGATGTCCCGTGAGGTTGTCGAGGCGCGTCGCCAGTGCCTTGGCGACCTCGAGCAGCACGTCAGGGCGTTCGCGCAGGAACGCTGCTCCGTCATCGGCCTTCAACACCGTGCAGTGCGACGTGGCACGTACCGTGGCCGTCGACGGTCGTTCGAGCACGGTCGACATCTCACCGACGATGGCTCCGGGCGTGTCGAGCAGGGCCAATGCCACGCCATCGCGTTCGATCGAAACCGCACCGTCGACCAAGATCACGATCGCCCCGAACGATGCGCCCTGTTCGACCACGACATCGCCCGCAACGTAGGTGCGACGGGGGAGGTCGGCACATCGCTCGATCAGGTCGCTCACCCACGAAGTCTGACAGCTTGCCGAGCGCGATGCGACGGTGCGAGCGACGCGTAACCTGGCGTTCATGTGCGGTCGGTTCGTCTCTGCGGCAAGTCCGGATCGCATCGCTGCCTACTTCGACACGGTCCTGCC
>JBGTEH010000494.1:0-5987 GCA_041747915.1 Ilumatobacteraceae bacterium | reverse complement strand
TACGACGCGCACTACCGGCGGATGTTCCAGTTCTATGCGACCGGTATGGCGAACGCAACCGACCCGTTCGAGGTCGCCGCAGTGATCCACGAGGCGATCACGACCGACGAGCCCCGATTGCGATACTCGGTGAGTTGGGGCGGGGCCGAACTGGCGGACCTCCACGATCGCATCGACGACGACGATTGGGTCGCAATGGGTGCGATCGAGGATGACGCCGACTACTACCGGAGGTTCCTCGACATGTTCGGCCTCGATCTGCGTTGACCGACACCGCATCGACGACGCCGCCGACACTGCGGATCTTGACGGTCTGCACGCATAACCGCACCCGTTCGGTGATGATGGCGGCGCTCCTGGATTCGATGCTGACAGAACGTCTCGGGCCGGGTTCCGTCGCGGTGCGATCGTCGGGATTCGGACCCGCAGGAGTCGCCGCGATCGACGACGCAGTCGCTGCGATGAAGCGACGGGGGCTCGACGTGTCGCAGCACCGCAGTCGAGCGACCACGGCTGCATTGGTCGAGGGCGCCGACATCATCGTCACGGCCGAGCGTGATCACGTGGTGAAGATCGCTGCGCTGGCGCCGTCGACCTTCGCCCGGGCGATGACCTTGCCCGAGCTGCTGGAGCGCTTCGTCGAGCCCGCCGTGCACGGGACCGCTCTTCGGGAGTGGGTCGCGTCGCTGACCGCCGACCGGACTGCCGCGACGTACCTTCGCTCTGTTGTTCCCCAGGTCGCAGACCCGACCGGGTCTGCGCCCCGGGCGTTCGAGGCGGCGGTAATGGACCTCGAGCGCCAGTGCGATCAGCTCAGCGCGCTCTTGGCTCGCGCTGTCTCCCACCCGAATGCGTGAACAAATGGTGGGGTCACCGCCCCATTCGTTCACGCGTTGCGAGGTGGGTCGACCGTCGCGAAGGCTCGCACGGTGAACGTTCCCGCCCCGGCGATCTTCGGGGGCACGGCGGTGAATCGGAACTCTCGCTCGGGGAGTCGATCGAGATCGGTGAGGTGCTCGACGATCGGGATCTCGGCGCCGAGCAGGGTGGTGTGCACCGGCCGTCCGGTGTCGTCGATCGCATCGATGTTGAGTGAGTCGATCCCGACGCAGACGACTCCAGCAGCCACGAGCGCGTCGGCGCTCTGCGCCGTCAGGTGGGGATGCTCGACGAAGTAGGCGTCGGTGCCCCACCGGCGCGAGTGGTCCGTTCGCACCAACACGGCATGGCCCTGAGCGCCCACGAGGTCGGCGGCGTGCAGGTCGATCACTGTCGCCCCCGGCCGGTACAGGCAGATTGCAGGCACGTCGGTGACGCGCCCGAGCGGCAGAGCACTGAGGTCGTGGCCGTCGGCGAAACGGTGGAACGGCACGTCGATGTAGGTGCGGGTGTTCGTGCACATCGTGATCAGCCCGATCTGGAAGGTGACCCCGGCGCCGTAGATCTCCTCTGCAGCGGTCCGACTCAGATGATCGGTGATGACCGGGACCGGAAGGCCCGGGTAGGTCGGCATCCCTTCGGTGACGACGTGACTCAGATCGATGAACATGACAGTTGTCCAGCCGTCGGTCGAGGTTGCCATCGAGCACGTGGAAACATGATGAACCGGAGGTCGCTCTCGGTGCAACAGTTCGACATGACCACGGTGGCTCTCGTCACGCACTCGGCCGTCGACACGAATCGCCGCGCCGCAGTTGTGGAGCTTGCCCGCATCGAGACGTTCACCATGCTGCGACGAGCGTCGGTTTGGCTCGGCCTCGTCCTCAGCATCGTGCTCCTGGTGACCGGCGCGCTGGCGGAGGAGAGCTGGTCGTCCCAGAAGTATCAGTCGTTGGTGCCGCTCACCCTGTTCCCGATGACCATCACGACCTTTGTCGCAGGGGTGCGTTCGGGGAATCGCGATCGCTCCCGCGATCGGCCGGCGTTGGCCGAGGAGGCGCCGCTCGGCGGCGACGATCGCACGTTGGCGCGGATTGCGAGCCTGATCGTGCCGGTGGGCTTCGCAGCTCCGCTGATGCTGGCCGTCGGTGTGGGCAGTCGCATCGAAGGCGGGTTCGCCGTCGACGAGGGCCGATTCCTGAACGACAACGCCATGCACTCGATCTTCGAACTCCTGCAGCCACTGCTGGCCATCGCAGTCGTCGGCGCGCTGGCTGTTGCGATCGGGCGTTGGGTTCGTCGCTCCGGGCCGGCGATCGTCATCGGAGTCGTCGTGTTCTTCATGATCGGGAGCGTGTATTGGGTGTGGAACATCCCACCCGCCCACACGACTGCGTTGATGCAAGTCCAGCCGTTCGACATCGCCGATCGCGACATCGTGCACATTCCGACCGTGATCTTCCACGATCTGTATCTCGTGGGTCTGGCCGGACTGTTTGCCGGGCTCGCACTCCGCGGCGGAGTGAGGCGTCCGCTCGTGGTCGGCGGGCTCGCGGTTGCGGTCATCTCGGTCGCCGCCCAATTCGCGGTATCGCCGTTCTGAGCTGATCGTGATTGAGTCGATGCTCGCCACGAATGTCGCAGCCGATTCGAGCCGACGCGCAGCGATCCGCGCGCTCGCGCGGATCGAGTCGGCCAGCATGGCGCGGCGGGTGTCGATCTGGGTCGGTGTCGCCGTCACGATTGCCGGGGTGGTGTTTGCAGCACGAGGGCAGCCGGACTGGTCGTCGAAGTTCCGCGATCTCGTGCCGCTGTCGATCTTCCCGATGACGTTCGCCACGTACATCGCGGCCGTGCGATCCGGCAACCGCGATCGGTCACATCGCCGCCCGCCTCTCGCCGAGGCCGCGCCGCTCGACGCCGACGGTCGCACGCTGGCCCGTTTGGCGAGCCTCGTCGTTCCCGTCGGACTCATCGCCCTCGTCATGGTGGTGTTCGGCCTTGCCAGCCGCGCCGAGGGTGGGTTCAGGATGGGCGACGGCGCGTACCGGACCGAGACTGCGCTGCACTCGGTGCTCGACCTGTTGCAGCCACCCCTCGTGATCGCCGTCATCGGGGCGATGGGCGTGGCCATCGGGCGCGCCGTTCGGTGGTCCGCGCCTTCGTTGATGATCGGGCTACTCCTCCTGTTCATTGCGCTCGGCCCTTGGTGGTTGTGGAACGATCGATACGCGTACACGACGGCGCTGATGCAGGTACAGCCGCTCGAGTTTCCCGACCGGTACTTCGTCCACGCACCGACTGTTGCGCTCCACGACGTGTACCTCGTCGGCCTCGTTGCGCTGTTCAGCGGCCTCGCGCTGCGAGCGCACCCACGCGGTCGTCTCGTCGCCGCGGGTGTACTCACCGCAACAGTCGCCGTCGTCGCCCAACTCGCAGTGTCACCGTACTGAGTGAGCCATGATGAACAGCGCCGTCGCCACGCAGTCGTTTCGAGCCACTGCGTCCATCACACCGCTCGAGCCGCTCGCGTCGATCACAGCGGGGCTCGTGGCTGTCGCCGTTGTCATGAGTTGGCGGATGTCGGCGACCCCGGATCTCTTGTTGTCGGCCGCGCCGGGAGCCCTCGCCGCCGGTGTCGCCCTCGGCCTCGACGACGAAGGGTTCAGATTCATCCGCACGATGCCGACGCCCCCGCTTGCTCGGCTCGCGCTGCGATTGACCCTTCTGCTCCCGGTGCTGGTGGTCTCGACGACCTCACTGCTGGTGTTCGAGCGCGTGCTCTTCGACCACCCGGGCATCACGCCGTCGGCGTCGGCCCTGGGGGCTCTCGTTGCAGCAGGTATTGCGATCGATGTGGTTGTCAGCCGATACCGCCCCGAGAGTGCGGCCGAACTCGCCGCCGGCGCCGTGGTCGCATGGGCCGTTGCCGACTCGTTGGTGCCGAACATGGTTGGCGTGAAGACCCTGGCCGGCGCATGGCACAACGATGCGCTCGCCGTGCTCGCGGCATCGATCGTGATTGCGATCTTCGGCTCGGCCGGACGGGAGGCGTAATGGGGGGTTCAGCAATCACGTCGCCGGTGGATGACGGCGACGTCCAATCGATTCCTCGACCGCCTCGGCGCGAGCAGGTGCGACTGATCAGAGGTCTCCTCGACACCCCGGAGCGCGTGCTCGGCGAGATGAGCGACTCCTACGGACCGATTGTTGCGATGGGGGCCGGTCCCTTGAAGGTGGCCGTCGTCGGCTCGCCTCCGCTGATCCGCGAGCTGCTCATGCAGCCCAACGACCGATTCCGCTGGGACACGCGCCTCAGCCCGTTCCCGTTCGTGATCGGCAAGCACACGATGATCGCTTCTGACGGACCCGACCATCGACGCCGACGCGGTGCTGTGCAGCACGCGTTCGGACGTCGCCGCCTGAACCGCTGGATCCCGATGATCGTGGAGCGGACCGATGCGGCGATCGACGAACTAATCGCCAACGGCACGTCGCCGATCGATCTCTACCCGGTCGGGCGGCGACTCCTCATCGACATCGTGCTGCGTGCATTGTTCGGCGAACGCCTGGTGGAACACACGGCTGCGATCGACGTCCGGTTCGAGAGGATGCAGCAGTACCTGTCGAGCCCGCTCGTTCGCCAGATCCCTCATCCGTTTCCGTTCACTCTGCGCGCCGGCGTGCGTACGGATCGAGGCGCGCTCGATGCGGTCATCGACGGCGCGATCGACGACTCGCGGCAGAACACGGTTCACGACGACGATGCCGACAACGGCGATGTGCTCGATGCGCTCGTTCACCGAACGGAGCTTTCCGACGCGGAAATCCGCGATCAGGTCAAGTCGCTGATCGGCGCCGGGTACGACACCACGGCGTCATCGTTCGCGTGGATGCTGTGGGAGGCGACGACGCGTCCGGACGTCTGGGGGCGGCTTCGCCGCGAGGCCGACGCGACTCTCGGCCCACTCGAGGGGCGGGCTTCTGCGAACGAGGCGACGCTCGGCGATCTCGAGTTCGCCAACCGTGTGATGCGCGAGTCGCTCAGACTCCACCCAGCGTCGGGCGTGGGAGCACGCGAGGTGGTCACCGACGTTCGCGTCGGACGTCACTCGATCCCCAAGGGCACGTTGGCTCTCTGGTCGCCCTTCCTCGCCGGTCGCGACCCCGACTCGTGGGTCGACCCCGACGAGTTCCGTCCCGAACGATTCGCCGATCTCGATGCCGGCCAACGTGCACTGGCCGATGACGGCTGGGTGCCGTTCGGTCGCGGTCCGCGCATGTGTGTGGGATTTGCGCTCGCCCAGATGGAACTGACACTCATGATCGCCCGGATGGCCCAACGCCTCGACCTGGTTCCGACGATTCCGCAGCTGCCCGAATCGGCCGGACTGATCGTCAGCCGCCCCGTCGGCGGCGTCGTCGTGGATGTCGCACCTCGATCGAGCGAACCCGTGTAACGCTGGTGTCTGACACCAGCGTTACATCAGCCGTCGTACCAGGCGGCGTCGATCGGCGTGACGTCCACCACTTGGATCTCCCGGCCCAGTGATGCGCCGACGAGTTGCAGTCGGTCGCCGCTCCAGAACGTGCCCGGGTCGTACCAGTTCGGAGGCCGTCGATCGTCGAGGAGGCCCATCCGCTCGAAGGTGACGGCGACGAGTTCCGCGCAGTAGATGTCGTTCAACGAGATGCGGTGACGGATCCGTCCGGTCAACCAGTGGCCGGCGAGTGACGCGGTGCTCGGGAAGCGCCGGCCGCTGTATTCGTCGACGACCGCCAGCGCTCGATTCTCCATGTCGTCGGTGACCTCGACATCGATCTGGCGGAACCACGGCTCCTGGCCGTATCGGTGCGTCCACACACTGACCGCGCGTTCGAGGTGGTGCAGCTGCGCGCCACGTTCGCGCTCGCCGGTCCACACGTTTGGCATACTCGCCCCCAGTTCGGCGTGCCAGATCAAGGGGGGCAGATCGTCGAGGGCGAGCACGACGCCGACGTGGTTGACCGGGCTGTTGGTGAACAGCCGGATCGCCCGATCGGCCGTCGACTTCCCACGGAACAGCCAGACGTCGCCGGTGGCCGCCTCGGCGAGCGCGTCGCGCAGG
>JBGTEH010000493.1:0-10527 GCA_041747915.1 Ilumatobacteraceae bacterium | reverse complement strand
CCGGCCCGGCGGACATCGGCTTCGAGTTCGTGCTTTCGATAACGCCGGACGTGACCGAGCTTGGTGTCGAAGGGGCTGTACAGGAGTTGGAAGGCGGGCACCCAGATCGCCAGGCATCCACCCGGTTGCAGCCGTTCCGCGATCTCGCCCAGCACCCCCTCGTCGTCGTCGATGTGTTCGAGCACGTTGATCATCACCGCCGAGGCGAACGTGGGCTCGGCGGGCACGTCGGCCACCACCCCGCTCACGGTGATCACCCGGTCGTCGTCCGCATAGCGCGCCACGAGCAGGTCCGCCGCGTGGTGTCCCGGTTCCACGGCGGTCACGTCGCCGAAGGCGACCAAGCTCTCGGTGAAGGTGCCGTGGCCGGCTCCGACCTCGAGGATCGGACCCCTCAATGGACCCCTCAAGGCGGGCGACGCGAGTTCGACGATCCAGTTGCGGTAGTTGACGGCCTCGTCGAGCGAGTCGAGCGTTGACGCCAGCGTCGCATCGACCTCGTGAGCATCGAACGACCGATCGGATCCGGAATCGGGGGAAGACACCGGCGGCAGGCTAACGAGCGTCGCTGGCAGTCCGTACGTGCGGTCGATGGGGCCGCCTGACGGGTTCTCGTGTACAGATGCGCCCGAGACGCGTGCATCTGTTCACGGGAACGAGATTCAGAGCCCGGCGAGACTTCTGACGGCGAGGCCGAGACCGACGACGAGCACAAGAGTTGCCGTGAAGTAGGGGCCGATGACGCCCCAACGGTGCGCCGTCCTGCCGAAGCGGCTGGACGAATTCTGCATGCGGTGCTGATAGCGGTCGCGCATCTTGACGAGCAGTACCCCCGCCAACGTGAGGGTGCCGGCCATGCCGACGCCGTAGCCCACGACGAGGACGATTCCGAACCAGGTTCGTCCGAGGGCGATGGCGGACAGCAGGATGATGAGCGCCGACGGGCTCGGCACCAGACCACCCGCGATACCCATTCCGATCAACCCGCGCCGACCGACACGCTGCTCGCCGTGGTCGTGGTCGTGGTCGTGGTCGTGGTCGTGGTCGTGATCGTGATCGTGATCGTGATCGTGATCGTGATCGTGATCGTGATCGTGATCGTGATCGTGATCGTGATCGTGTACGTCGGCCGATATCGATGGCGTCGTCACGGTCTTCAGGTCGAGGACGGCGACGTCCGCGGATCGGATGGACGCATCGGGCCACGCCAGACTCCCCCGATCAACGGTCGACGTCGTTGGTGTGCTGTGCGACGACGCGTCGTGACTGTGAACGGGATCGTGTGAGTGACCGTGATCGTCGTGTGAGTGGCCGTGACCGTACGCGTGGGTGTGACCATGGCCGAACACTCCCGTGTGGCGGTGACGGATCGCTGCGACCAACAGGCCGAGACCGAGGCCCGCAACGAGCAGACCACTCGACACCCCGAGATATCCGAGCACGGTCTCACCGGCCAACGACGTCGACACCGTCAGCGCCAAACCGAGCAGCAACACCCCGCCGGTGTGGGTGCCGGTGACGGTGCCACCCACGATCAACGCGTCCTTCACCGACCCTTGCCGGCCAGCGATGTACGCAGCCATCACGGTCTTGCCGTGACCGGGCAGCAGAGCATGCGACGCTCCGAGGACCAACGCCAAACCGATCGCGAGGAGGCCGACACCGAGCGTCAGATCGCGTCGGCCGACAAGATCGTCGAACGTGCCCTGCACACCCTCGAGAGCGCTCGAGAAGAACCCCGTCGTCGCGTTGGTGAGCCCGGCGCGAGGGTCGTCGGCCGACGCGTCGTCCGACACCGTCGAGGGGCCGACTCCCGGCTGAACTTCGAACGTTGCGTCGCGCACGTCGAGGGGCAAACTCAGCAGATCGGCCGGGTACTGCCGCAGACCGTCGGTCACGCTGGTTTGGGGCACCGGCGAGTCGATCAGGCGGGCACCCTCACCGACGGCGTTGATCTCCTTCCAGCCCACCCGGTCGGTCAGGTAGCCGTCGGTGAACCGCACGGAGTGGGCCGCAGAAAAGTCGACGGCGGCGCTCAACCTGCACTCCAGGCGGCTGGTCGGCAGCCCGGCCTGACCCGACTCGTAGGCGAACGCCGATGAGTCGACCGTGAACGGCACGCTCCGTCCATCGACCGTGAGTTCGGCTGCCGCCGCGAAATCAGCACAACTGGCCACGCCGTGCTCCGCGAGTTCGGCGGCCGAGGCGGTGCCGTCGCCGTCGGCGTCAACGATCGACTCGGCTTGCGCGGTGGGAATCTCCGCGGTGTCGATCACGAGGTCGTCGATGACTGCGTCAGCCGTGAAACGCAACTGGTTCAGGTGGTTGACACTGAAGTTCCCGAGCGGATGGGCGAGCGCCGGCGAACCACCGAGCATCGCGAACGCGACGATGGCCGTGCACCCCGTTCCGGCGAGCAGGCGACGCCGCCGTCGGCCGACCGCAACGGAACTCATCCCTCGCCACCTTCCGTCGGGGCACCGGGCATGTCGGCGATCGGTCCGCCGAGGTCGGCCAGCGTGGCCGCTGCGATCGGCGCGGCGAGGGGGTTGAACGCTGGATTGATGGCCAGCGCTGCGCTGAGGTCGGAGCGAGCACCGTCGATGTCACCGAGCGCCAGGCGAATCATTCCGGCGTGATAGCGGAACAGTGCGTTGCGCTCACCGAGCTGCATCGCCGCTTCGATGGCCTCGAGCGCTTCCTCGTCGCGATCGTTCATGTGCAGCGCCCACGCGTGGGCGTCGTACATGGCGACGAACGGCTCGTCGTCGACACCGGCACGTGCGAGCGCGAGGCCGCTGGCCGGATCGCCGTGGTTCGTCTCGAACAGCGATGCAACAGCATCGGGCTGGACGCCGTTGACGGCGAAGAGTTGCTGGGTCGTCACGAACACGTCGTACTGCTGTTGCGCCTCATCGACGCGACCGAGTGATTCGAGAAGCTCGCCGTACTCGAGCACGTAGCCCGGCTCCGGCGCGCGACCGACGAGTTCGGCGTAATGATCCAACGCCGTCTCGACCTGCCCGAGCGCAGCCTCGGCCTTGGCCTTGCCAGCGAGCGCTGCAACGTATGACGGCGACGCATCTCGAGCCCGGTTGTAGGCGTCGAGAGCGCTCGCGGGATCACCGTTGTTGAACGCCAACTCGCCGAGGTAGAACAGCGCGAAGGCGCGGTCAGCCGGCGTCGGTGCGTCGTCGAGGGCTCTCTGCATCAGCGCCCTTGCCTGCTCGACGTCGCCGCGCAGCTCCCATGTGTATGACGCTCTCGACAGTGACGCCGTGTCGGGTGACAGGTCGACCATCCGTTGGACCGCTGCGAACGCGGCGTCGTAGTTGCCCAACTGCGTCTCCGCATCGCTCAGCGCGCCGTACAGGAGCGCGCTGTACGGGTTGATCTCCAGGCCGCGTTCGGCGAACGACTTCGCCGCGGCGAACTCGTGCCGGGCGGCCGCGAGTGCGGAGAGACCGGCGTACGCAACGTAGTTCTCGTCGTCGTTCAGTTCGATCGATTTTGCCAACGCTCCGTCCGCCTTGGGATAGAAATCGGAGTTGACGGTCACCTTGGCCTGCTGGACGTAGGCCAGGCCGAGAGTGGCCCAGGAGACGTAGTCGCCAGGCACGGTCTCGAGCCTCGTCTGCAGGCCAGAAATCAGCGTGTCGAGCGACTGGCCCGACGGACTCGTCGCCTGAGCGACATCATCGGGCACGACGACCGGCCCGGTGGCGGATGTCTGCACGTCCGCCGACGAGTCGGACTGCGCGAAACCTATCGCCCCGGCGACCAGCACGACGGTGGCGACACCGACGGAGAGCAGAACGAGCTTCGTGCGTCGGTGGTGATTGCGGCCCTCGGCCGATGCTGCGATGGGTTGCGTTTGCGTCAACATCGGAACTCCTCGATCGTTCGCCCACCGATCATCGGCGGGCTTGTTCTGCCCGAGCGCCACACTTGTTCGCACTCGTCTGGTGAGTGGATCATCGGCGCGCTCTACGTTCGCATTCGGGAATCGGTGGGGCGGGTCTTGGTGTCGATTGCGACGACGTGGATGTGGCGGTCGCGTGCTTGGGAGCGACCGCCACATCCGTGAGTCATCGTTGTTGGTGTGTTGCCTTCACCCTCGGCGTCAGCCGAGAACCGTGTCGGCGAAGTAGCCGTTGATGTCGGCCACCAGGTAGGTGCTGCTGAATGTGTAGATGCACACTCGGCCACCGGAACCGATCTTCGCCATGACCATGTTGGCCGTGTCCGACGACGAGTAGTTCAGGTTCGATGCATTCGGGCGGGGTGAGCCACACGGATACACCGTTGCATAGCCCTGGCCGTCGCTCGCGGTCGAGGTCAGGTTGAGTGCCACGGTTCCGGCATCTTCCGGAATGTCGGTCTTGCCGAACCCGGTCACCTTCAGCTCGATCGTCTGACCAGCTGTCGGCTTGAGACCCGAGTAGCTGATCGGGCTCGTCGGGCGAGTGTCGAGCACGCGCTCCGGCGATGTCGGGATGAACGTCGAGGTCGGCGGGACGAACCCGGCGAGGTCGACGAGCACCTCGGTCGAGGCCTGCACGAACAGGCAGACCGAACCGTTCGTACCGATCTTCGCCGTCACCAGGTTTGCTCGTGTGAGCCCCGGGACGAAGTTGACGTTCGATGCGTTGGGAACGGGCTCTCCGCACGGGAACACGGTGACCCATCCGGCCGCAGCCGAATCGGTGGCGGTCACGCTGATCACGACAGATTTGGCATCTGCGCTCACCGCGGGACTACCGGTACCCGTCACCTTGACCGGGATGATCGCACCGGCAGCCGGCTTGGCACCGCTGTAGCCGATCTGCGCGCCTTGACGTGTCTCCAACAACCGCACCGGTTGCGTCGGCACGTACTTGGCCGTCGAGGGGTGGTACCCCTGGACGTCGGCGATCAGATGCGTCGCGATGTTCGTGTAGAGACACACCGTTCCGGTGGCGCTCAACTTCGCCGCCACGAGCACAGTTGCCGGATTGCCCTGTGTCGGGTTGAAGTTGGATGCCAGCGGTCGTGGTGCATCGCACGGGTACGCCGTGACGAAGCCGTTGACGCCCGTCGTGGTGTCGGTCGTGATGTTGAGGTACACGGCCTTCGCATCGCCGGGCACGAGCGTGTTGCCCGCTCCCGTGACCTGCAACGTCGTGGTCGAGCCCGCGGCCGGCTTGGTGCCGGAACGGGTGTCGAGGATGCGCTCGGGGTTCACACCGATGTATTCAGGCGAACGAGGTGAACGATCCACGCCCAGGTTGACCGAGTCGGAGTGCGGCAGCGCGAGGTACGGGAATGTGGCCCCGAATTCCTTGTCGTTGCGATCCACCGAGTCGAGTGTCGCAAGGCCAGGATTGAGTTGGCCGGTGATCGCGGCTCCCTCCACGACCTGGATCGCGATGTCGACGACGTCGTCTTCGAGTCGGCGTCCGTTCGGGAACCCGGCAATGTCTCCGGCGATGACGCCGTAGTTGTTGGGGCTCGCCGTTGGCGGAACCGACATGTTCAGACGAAGCATCTCCGACGGCTGGAAGGCCGCTGCGCCGGCGTTGAGCTCTTGCGAGTTCAGATCGACGGGAAGCAACGTCGCGGGATCACCGGTTGGGCCAGCGTTGGCGACGCTGATGCCCTGCAGGAAGATCTCGAACAGGTCGTTGCGAGGAGTCGCCGGAGCCGGGACGCTGTAGATGCTCTCGATGAGCTTCGGCAGGATCGGATCGAGCACCTTGTCGACGACCGCGGGAATCGTGGCGTCGAGCTCTGGGCTGATCGAGTTGAACGCATCCTTCAGGTTCAGCGGGATGATCACCTCGTTGATCAGCGGGTTGCCGAGGCGTGACACCTGAACGAAATCGGTGTCCGGAACGGCACCGTCGTCCACCACTGCGCTGCGACGCTCGGTCGTGCTCCAGATTCCGACGACGGGGTTGTTGGTCGCGTCACCGGCAATGGCGAGTGCGGCCTTGGGGACCTGCAGCGCCACGCTGTTGACGTTGTACCCCGCCAGTGTGTCCTGGCCCACCTCGGAGGCGTCGCCGCCGTAGAGGAGGTCGAACACCCTCAGGTCGAGGAAGAACGGATCGTCGGCCTGTCCGGCGTAGGTCTGTCCGACGCCGGGAGCCACGAGCGGGTACACGGCCTGATCGCGCAGGGTCTCGTAGTCGGGCATCGACGCGGGGCCGACATGCGATGGTGCCGAGATCGGGTCGCCAGGCGACGTCACACCGTCACCGTTGCCGAGCAGCGGAATGCCGGGCGAAACGCCGTCGACCTCGAGGGTCAAATCGTAGGTCTGGTAGATGTTCAGGTCGGGGTCGTCCAGCGACGTCACCGGGCCCGTGTTGTAGAGGAACTGGTCGTCGCCGTCACGGGTGACGGTGTCGAACACCCAGACGTACGACAGGTCGGGCAGAGCGTCCCCATCGTTGTCGATGTGGATGACATAGCGGGTGTCGTCGGCCCAGTTGTAGAAGTTGGGACCGCCATTCGGCTCTTCGAACGGGATCCAGTTCGAGATCAACGAGACGGTGTCGGGAGCATCCGGGCTCACGAACGCGTACACGTCGGTGTTGTCCGCGCGTGGGTCGCCCGCAATCAGCGGAGCTTCCCGGTGGCTGGAGGCGCCCACATTGAGGGGCCCTCCTTCGACAGCCGCGAGGCCACCGATGAGTGCAACACCGCTGGCGGCCGCGACATATCGTCGCCACCGCCTCGGTGTGCGGGGGTGAATCATGGTCATGTCTGCTCCTTGGTTGTTTGGTGAAGTGGTCCCCCGGAAAGGGGTCGACGGCGCGCGCAAGTGAACGTGCAGTACGACTTCCGGGACGCGCTGGGTGGACCGACCATGTGACATCGGTCATCCGCTCCCATGCGCAGGGTTCGCCGCCCGGGCGCGAATGGATCAAGTTTCTTGACAATTGCTCGTCGCACCGGTTCTGACGTTCGACGAGTGCGAGTGCGACGAGGTTCCGAGAAACACGTTCTGCACTGGGTCGGTGACCACTCACACCGACGAGTGTCTCGCCGCATGGAGGGCGCCCGCCCGATTTCCACTGCCGTCACCGATGTCCTCCTGGATAGCCCTCACATGGGGCGTCACCAGGGTCCGGAGCAACGCTGCGCGGCACGTCTAGGCCAAGCAGGGAGAACATACCACGAAGATGTCCGGCGGCGACCAACGTCAAACACGGTTGGCGAGCTGGGCCTGAGCGGTCCCCCTCACCCGACCGGCGATGCCAGACTGATCGCGTGATGACCGACACGCTCCATTGGTCGAATGCCGACGTCGAGGTGCACAAGGTGGTGGTAGGGCCGTACGAGAACAACGTCTTCGTGGTGCGTTGCCGTGCGACGGGTGAGGCAGTTCTTCTCGACGCCGCCAACGAACACGAGCAGCTGCTCGAACTCTGCAAGCGGTTGGGCGTGAAGCGGGTTCTCGAGACCCACGGTCACTGGGACCACATCCAGGCCGTCCCGGCGATGCGCGAGGCCGGCTACGAAGTGGCCGTCACCGCCCTCGACGCGCCGATGCTGAAGGACGTCGGCTACGACGTGTTCATCGACGACGCCGAGGTGATCGAGGTCGGCCGCCTCCGGCTCCATGCGATCCACAATCCGGGCCACACGCCCGGTTCGATCTCGTTCGCGCTCGACGACACTCCACTGTTGTTCACCGGCGACACGCTCTTCCCGGGCGGGCCAGGCAACACCAAGTTCGAGAATGCTGACTTCGCCACGATCATCAACTCGATCACCTCGAAGCTCTTCACGTTCTCCGACGACACCATCGTGCTGCCGGGCCACGGCCTCGACACCACGATCGGCACCGAACGTCCGCACCTCGACGAGTGGATCGAACGCGGCTGGTAGCGGCGCCTCAGGCGGTTCGTTTGCGGCTCAGAGCGTCGACCGACGAGGCGACGAGCAGCGCCAGACCCGAGCAGATGAACTTCACGCCCGAACTGCTGAAGTCGATGTCCCACCCGAGAATCGTCGTCTTGCCGATCAGCCCGAGGCCGTTCGGGATCAACGCGAGCACGAGCCCACCGAGCACCGCATTGATCATCCGACCGCGGCCACCGAACAGCGACGTTCCTCCGATCACTGCCGCGCCGACTGCGAGCAGCAGCGTGTCGTTGGCGCCGGTGTTCGAGTCGACCGAGTTCACCCGGGAGGCAAGGAAGATCCCCCCGATCGCAGCGACGAGTGCGGTGCACACGAACGCCGACCACTCGACCCAGCGCACGTTGATGCCGGCGCGGCGGGCCGCCTCCCGGTTGCCGCCGACGGCGTAGAGGAACCGGCCGTAGCGCAGACGATCGAGCACGAAACTCAGCGCAACGACCAGGATCGCGATCGCCGGAATCACGATGGGCATTCCGGTGATCGGTTGCGGGGCCGATGCGAAGGCCCGGTTCTGGTTGAGCATCGCCGTGACGGCAGCAACGAGTACGACTGCGACACCCAGGCGAATCCACACCAGCGACATCGGGATCGCGCCGTACGACGTGCGCTGTCGTTGGATCTGAGACGCCACATAGAGCAGCAGCCCGACCACGGCCACGATCCACGATTGCGTGGGAGTGAGCGTGCCGCCGACGATGTCGTTGATGAAGTCGTTCTGGATGCGCACGCTGCCGCCGTCCTTGACGATCAGCAGAAGGATCCCCTGGAACAGCAGCACGTTGGCGAGCGTCACCACGAACGACGGGATGCCGACCTTGGCCACCATGAAGCCGGTGAACAGCCCCAGCAACAGGGCCACGGCGAATGATGCGAGCAGTGCGAACGGCAACGACCACCCGGCGGCCAGTCGCGTGGCCAACACCGCCGCTGAGACCCCCGCCGTGAATCCGGCCGCAAGGTCGATGTCCCCCAGCAGGAGCACGAACGTGACCGCCATCGCGATGACGATCACGGATGACGCCTGGTCGAGGAAGTTGGCGAAGTTCAGCAGCGACAGAAAGCTGTCGGGTCGAGCGAAACCGAACAGCGCAACGAGCACGACGATCGCCAGCACTGCGGGAACCGAGCCGAGGTCACCACTCTTCAATCGGGTGACGCTCTGGTGGAACACGTCGGACAGGCTGTTCTGGCGCTCGTCCATTGAGAAGTCGCTCAACGCCTGAGTCCCCGGGACGGCCGGGTCGTCGGTGGTGGTCATTCGACGATCCCGTCGACGAGGCCGAACGAACCGGAACGACCGGAGGTGATCAACTCCACCAGGGTCTCGCGGCTGACGCCGGCGCCGACCTGGATGTCGGCCGCGACTCGGCCGAGATACATGGCGCACACGCGGTCGGCCACCTCGAGCACGTCGTTCATGTTGTGGCTCACGATGACCACGCCGACGCCGCTGTCAGCGAGGCGCCGGACGAGAGCGAGCACCTGCTCGGTCTGGGCAACACCGAGCGCCGCGGTCGGCTCGTCGAGAACGACCAATCGTGAATTCCCGAGCACCGCCTTGGCGATTGCCACCGTCTGGCGTTGTCCGCCCGACAGCGAGGCAACCGGCTGGCGCACGCTCTTGACGGTGCGCACCGAGAGCGAGGCCAACGTCTGGCGTGCCGCTGTTTCCATCGCGTGCTCGTCGAGCACCCCGCGCTTGACGATCTCACGCCCGAGGAACATGTTCTGCACGATGTCGAGGTTGTCGCACAGTGCAAGGTCTTGGTACACGACCTTGATGCCGAGCGCCGTTGCATCCTTCGGGGTGGAGATCGTGACGTCGTCGCCGTCGAAGCGCACCGATCCGTCGTCGAGACCGTAGATCCCCGCTAGGCACTTGATCAGGGTCGACTTGCCCGCTCCGTTGTCGCCGATCAGAGCCGTGACCGTGCCCGGGTACACGTCGAAGTCGACGTCGTGCAACACGTGGACCGGTCCGAAACTCTTGTTGATGCCGCGGGCCTCGAGCAGCGGTGCCCCCGTCGTCACACTCGACACGCCGTTCGGCGCGGAGTCATACATCTCGTTCCCCATCCTCTCGTCGCCCCCCAGATACGTCGGTGCCGGCCCGGAGCGATTCCGGGCCGGCACCAGACTGACATGCCGAGCGCGCTCGGCATGGCTTCAACTCACTCGACGCCGTTCTCGGTGCAGAGGTCTTCGATGCCCTCGCAGACCTCGGCGACGTCGACGAATCCGTCGGCGACCGGGATCTTCACATCGCCGATGTAGATCGGCTGGATCATCGCCTGCACGTACGGGATCTCACCGTTCTCGTTGTCGATGGTGGCATTGGCAATAGTGGTCATGTCGGTGCCGTTGAGCAGCGCAACCGCCGCAGCGACGGCGCCGTTGGCCTCTTCGACGACAGGCTTGTACACGGTCATGCACTGCGTTCCCTGCAGGATGGCCCGCAGACCTTCCAGCGTTGCGTCCTGCCCCGTGGTCGGCACGGTCAGCCCGGCATCGGTCAGCACCTGCTGCGCAGCGAGCGACAAACCGTCGTTGGCCACGAGCACACCGTCGATCTCGCCGCCGGCTGCGGTGAGGAGCTGCTCGAAGATGACGCCG
>JBGTEH010000492.1:0-1628 GCA_041747915.1 Ilumatobacteraceae bacterium | reverse complement strand
GCGCAGGCCCCGACGAACTCGGGCGTCATGCGGTCGTCGAAGCCGGCCAGGAACCCCCCGAGCCGTGGTCCGCGGCCAGCCGCATCGTCGTCGACGCCGCCACGCTCACGGATCCGGCGCGCGCGCTCGCGGTCCTGCGCGCCGCCCATCACGCTCGGGAGCGAGTGCTGATCGAACTCGCCGCCTCGTTCGAACGCGAACCGATGTTGATGACCGATGCGCCGCCATACGAGTTGGGCCCGACATTCGCGTTCGAACTCGAGGAACTGCACCACCTCGTGTGGGCGAACAGCGTCGACCTTCGCGATCCCCAGCGGCCGATCTGGATCGCACTGGATCGCGCCGTCGCTCGAGGGGCAACGGCGACATCCGATGCTCCCGGCGACATCGAACTCCCCGATGGAACGTCGGCGTGGCTCGACGGCGGTCCAGTGCGCCATACCGATCCGATCGGCGGCGTGGCCGTGGTTCATTCGGTCGCGGTGGAGCACGGTTCGCTGCGGCCACCTGGAGCGAACCGCTCCGACGCCGATCTCGCCCCCGATCAACTCGCGGCCGTCACTCATCCGGGCGGCGGCGCGCGGATCATCGCTCCGGCGGGATCGGGCAAGACGCGCGTGCTGACCGAGCGCGCCCGGCATCTGCTGACGCACTGGAGCCTTCCGCCGACGGCGGTCAGCCTGGTCGCATTCAACAAGCGCGCCCAGGAGGAGATGGTCGAACGGACCTCCGACCTGCGCGGGCTGCAGGTGCGCACCCTGAATGCCATCGCACTCGCAATCGTCAACGGCACACCTCCGTTCGCACCGCAGCCCACGAACTGGCGCACGATCGACGAACCCGACGTGCGCCGCATCATCGGTGACCTCGTGTCGTTCCCTCGCCGCCGCAACAGCGACCCGATCGGCCCCTGGATCGAAGCACTGACAGTGATCCGACTCGGTCTGGTCGATCCCGACGAGGTCGAGGGCCGCTACGCCGGCGACGTCGACGGTCTGGCCGAGACGTGGCCGAGCTATCGCGCCGCTCTCGAACGCCGTGGCGCTGTCGACTTCGACGACCAGATCTATCGCGCCCTGTTGGTGCTTCTTCGCGATCCGACCGCTCGCCGAGCAGCGCAGCGGGCGTGTCGCGTGATGCTGGTCGACGAGTTCCAGGACCTCACGCCGGCACACCTGCTGCTGATCAGGCTGCTGTCGGCTCCGGGCGGTGCCGTGTTCGGCGTGGGCGACGACGACCAGACCATCTACGGCTACAACGGCGCCGACCCGGCGTGGCTGATCGACTTCGGGGACCTGTTCCCTGGGTCGGGATCGCATCCCCTCGAGGTGAACTATCGGTGTCCGGCCGGCGTCGTCGACATCGTCGATCGACTGTTGCGTCACAACCATCGGCGGGTGGCCAAGACGATCCGTGCGGCGTCGACCGACACCACCGGATGGTCGGTCGACGACGCAGTCGACGCAGTGGGAGCGTCGCGCCGGGCGGTCCACGACGCGCTCGCCGCGGGTGCGCTGCCGGGCGAGGTGGCCGTGCTGACGCGGGTGAACGCACTCCTGGCTCCGGTGCAGGTCGCATTGGTGGCCGAAGGCGTACCGATCAGCGGAGGGGTCGGCCTCGAGTTCGCC
>JBGTEH010000491.1:0-2824 GCA_041747915.1 Ilumatobacteraceae bacterium | reverse complement strand
TCCGGTTCCACGATGGAGCGAGGCTAGCGACGTGGCTCGCTAACGTACCGTCATGGCCCGTTGGACTCCGCTCGACCCCACGAGCGTCGACCTCACGAACTTCGACGTCTCGCAGATCGATGTTGCCGACGTCCTGCGGCGCTCGACCGAACACCTCGCCGGGGTCGTCTCCGACCGAGCGATCGATCTCGCTCGAGATGCCGCCTACGTGACCGTGGGGCTCGGACTGCTCAATTTCCAGCGATTGCAGGTGCGCCGGCGCGAGCTGGAGCGCAGCCTTCGTCGCTACGCTTGAGCCCTCGTGTCTTCGACCACTTCCAGCGCCACGGCGCGTCAGCCGCTGCCCGAGGGCACGATCCCCGTCGGGATCTCACTGCTGATCGCCGGCCTGGCGACCTATGCGTTCTTCAAGGTCGGCACCGTTGCTGTCGGCGGTGTCGAGGAGTTCGCTCCGATTGCGTCGATGTGGTTCGCCGTGTTCGCCCTCGCTCCGGGTTTCTTCCTCCCGCTCGAGCAGGAACTGGGACGGGCGCTGTCGCACCGTCGGGCGACCGGCGACGGGGGCCGCCCTGTGGTGCAACGTGTGGTGCGCCTCGGTGCGTCGCTCGTCGTGGCCGTCACCGTCGGCATCATCGCCATCAGCCCGATCATCGCATCGTCGTACTTCGACGGCGACTGGTTCATGGTCGTTGCGCTCATCCTTGCCTTTGCGGCGTATGCGCCGGCCCACATGGCGCGCGGCGTGTGCTCGGGCAGCGGTCGCTTCCGGGAGTATGCAGTCGTACTCGGCTCGGACGGGATCGTGCGCATCGTGCTGTGCGTGCTCCTGGCGGTGGTCGGAGTCACCGCTGTGGGCGCCTACGGCATGGCCATTGCGATCTCGCCGCTGTTCGCCGTTGCCTACGTCTATCGGCGCGGGGCACTCCACACCGAGCCCGGACCGACAGCCGAATGGAGTGAGGTCACACCGAATCTCGGATGGCTGCTCGTGGGCTCGGTGTGCGCGGCCACCCTGCTCAACGCGGGTCCGATCACGGCGAGCTTCCTGGCCCCGGACGGCGAGGACGGTCTCGTCACGGCGTTCTCCTACGGTGTGCTGCTGTCTCGCATCCCCCTGTTCCTCTTCCAGGCGGTGCAGGCCGCTCTGCTGCCACGCCTCAGCCAACAAGCCGCGAGGGGCGAGTTCGACGAGTTCCGTGCGGGCCTGATGCGTCTGACGTTGATCGTGATCGGTGTGGGCGTCGTCGGCACGATCGGTGCCTTCATCCTGGGGCCCTGGGCGCTGGAGACGATGTACGCCGCTGAACTCACAGGTCGCACGCTGGCGATGCTCTCGCTGAGCAGCGCCGTCTACATGCTTGCTCTTGCGACTGCGCAGGCCGTCATCGCGCTGCAGGGCCACGCTCTGGTGGCACTCGGGTGGGCAGTCGGTGTCGTCGCATTCGTACTCGGCACCTGGCTGTCGAGCGACGAGGTGTACAAGCGCATCGAGATCGGCCTCGTCGTGTCCTCGCTGGCCGCGCTGGCAACGTTCGCCCTCGCGTTGCGACATCGGCTCCGTGTGGGTGCGGTTCCCGATCAGGATTCGATGATGGAAGCCATCACCGACATGCCCTTCGAGACCTGAGCCGGCGGCCGGGACGACTCAGCCGGGGACACTGAACCCGGGACACTCGGCCAGGGACACTCAGCCCGGGTCTCGCAGCGCGGGGACGGCGAGTCCGGCCTTGGTGGCCTCGATCGCCAGGTCGTTGGCCACCATCATCGTCACCAGCTCGGGGAACGCCACCTCGGGCTCCCACCCCAACTGCTCGCGCGCCTTGGTGGAGTCGCCGATCAACAGGTCCACTTCGGCGGGACGGTTGAACTTGGGGTCCTGGCGCACGTACCGCTCCCAGTCGTCGATCCCGACCTCGGCGAACGCCCGCTCCACGAGATCACGCACGGTCTGGGTCGTCCCCGTCGAGATCACGAAATCGTCGGGCTCGTCTTGCTGCAACATCAACCACATCGCCTTCACGAAGTCCCCCGCATACCCCCAGTCGCGCTTGGTGTCGAGCGTCCCCATCACCAACTCGTGCTGCAACCCCAGCTTGATCCGCGCCGCCGCATTCGTCACCTTGCGCGTCACGAACTCCAACCCGCGCCGCGGACCCTCGTGGTTGAACAGGATCCCGCTACACGCGTACAACCCGTACGACTCCCGGTAGTTCACCGTGATGTCGTGACCGAACACCTTCGCGCACCCATACGGGCTACGCGGGTGGAACGGCGTCAACTCCGTCTGGGGTGTCTCGCGCACCTTGCCGAACATCTCCGACGACGACGCCTGGTAGAACCGGATCGGATTGTTCTGCGTCCCACCCACCATCCGGATCGCCTCCAACATCCGCAACACACCCAACCCGGTGATGTTCGCCGTCAACTCCGGCTGCGTGAAACTCAACGCCACGAACGAGATCGCCCCCAGGTTGTACACCTCGTCGGGCTGCACGAACTCCAGCGCCGCCACCAACGACGGCAGATCAGCGAGATCACCCGAGATCGTCTCGATCCACGGCATCTCCTCCAACAACCCCACCGCACGCGGATTGTTCTGACCCTTCACCATCCCGTACACGTCGTAGCCCTGCGAGTGCAGGAACTCGGCCAGATGCTGACCGTCCTGACCCGTGATTCCCGTGATGAACGCTCTCGGCATCCGGCGAGTCTACGGGCCGGTAACGTCAACGGGCCGATGTCCAGGGACCCGCTCGTCGTCGCCGTCGACTCCGCGCCGCTGCACGGCCACCGCACGGGCGTCGCGGTTGCCGCCCAGCACCTC
>JBGTEH010000490.1:0-8093 GCA_041747915.1 Ilumatobacteraceae bacterium | reverse complement strand
CGGCGCCGACGCGGCGCGCACCGCTGGGCTCGATACCCAGGTACCGACGTGCCCGGGCTGGGACGTCCGCCGACTGGTCGCCCACGTCGGCATGGTGCACCGATGGTCGGCAGCCCAACTCACGGGGTCGGCCGACCAGGTCGGCAGCGGCGCCGAACTCGAGGCAGCCGGGCAGGCCGATCCCGACCCGATCGCCTGGTGGGTCGCCGGGGCGAACGATCTGTCGACCACGCTCCGCAACGCCTCCGACGATGTGCAGGCGATGGTCTTTCTCAACGACGCACCTCCGCCCCGGCAATTCTGGGCGCGTCGCCAATGCCACGAGGCGACCATCCACGCCGTCGACGCACTCGCCGCGCAGCTCGGCAGGCCGCCGCACGCCGATGAGACCGGGATCGCCGAGCACGTTGCACTCGACGGCATCGACGAACTGCTCTGCGGATTCCTCACTCGGGGCCGCAAACTCGCCGTCGACGCCGGGCGCCGACTCGCGGTGTGCCCCGACGGCGCATCGCCGTGGTGGACGATCACGCTCAGCGACTCCTCGCCCGTCACCCTGCGCCACGTCCATGGCGCCGACATCGACGCGGATGAGCGCCTGACCGGTTCGCCGGTCGGCCTCTATCTCGCACTCTGGAACCGTGGAGACCTGCACGCCGATGCCGCCACCGTCTCGTGGTGGCGAGACGTCGCCCGGGTCCGCTGGTCCTGACCCGGCGACCAGGTCGTCAGCACGCCAACCTTGATGCATCCCTGCGTCATGATGAAGCGATGGCCGACGGCGACCCCCTCATCGATGCGCTGCGGCGACTGACCGGTCGACCCGACGCCGAGTTCCGCGACGACCAACGCAACGCGATCGCGGCGCTCGTCGAGGATCGCTCGCGAGTGCTGGTGGTGCAGCGCACCGGATGGGGCAAGAGCGCCGTCTACTTCCTCACCACGCATCTGCTGCGCGAGCAGGGGCTGGGACCGACGCTGCTGATCTCGCCACTGCTCGCCCTGATGCGCAACCAGATCGAGGCCGCGTCGCGGCTCGGCCTGCGCTGCGAAACGATCAACAGCGCGTCGGCCACCACGGTCGCCGAACTCGAACGATCGCTGCGCGCCGACGAGGTCGACCTGCTGCTGATCTCGCCCGAGCGGCTCGCCAACCCGGAGTTCGCCGACAAGATCATGCCGATCGTCGGCGCCCGCCCGGGTCTCATCGTGATCGATGAGGTTCACTGCATCTCCGACTGGGGCCACGACTTCCGCCCCGACTACCGACGCATCGGGCGCATCGTCGACCGTCTCGCCGGGTCGACGGTGCCGATCCTCGGCTGCACGGCCACCGCCAACGACCGCGTCGTCGCCGACGTGGCAGATCAACTCGGCGCCGAGTTGACCACGTTCCGCGGGCCGCTGCGACGAGTCGGTCTGGCGCTGAGCACGATCCGTCTCGACCGCCAGGCCGAGCGCCTTGCCTGGCTGGCCGAAGCGCTGCCCGAACTCGATGGATCGGGCATCGTGTACTGCCTCACCGTGCGCGACGTCGAGAACGTCGCGGCCTGGCTCGCCTCGCAGGGCATCGAGGTCGAGGCGTACTTCGGGTCGCTCGACAACGAACTGCGGATGCAGGCCGAGCGCAAACTCCAGAACAACGAGATCAAGGCCCTGGTCGCCACCACGGCGCTCGGCATGGGCTACGACAAGCCCGATCTCAGCTTCGTCGTCCACTTCCAGTCGCCTGGTTCTCCCGTCGCCTACTACCAGCAGGTCGGCCGAGCCGGTCGAGCGCTCGAGACCAGCCGCGGCATCCTGCTGCGCGGACTGGAGGACGAGCAGATCCAAGACTGGTTCATCGAGCAGGCCTTCGCCGCGGAACACCTCGTGAACGACATCGTGCAGGCCTTCGACTCGTTCGACGGCGCGGTGCCGCTGATGCGGATCCAGGTGATGCTCAACATCAGGATCGGCGTGCTCGAACTCGTCGTGAAGCAACTCGACGTTGACGGCGTGCTCGAACGTGTGGCCGGCACGAGCTATCAACGCACTCTGCAACCGTGGACCTATCCGGCGAGCCGTGTCGAAGCGGTGACGCTGGCGCGGCGGCTCGAACAGCAGGCGATGGTCGACTACTTCCACACCACCGGTTGCCGGATGCGCTTCATCGCCAACCTCCTCGACGATCCTGCGGCCGACGACTGTGGCATCTGCGACAACTGCACCGGCGACACCGAGGTGCGCCAGCCGTCGGTCGAGTTGACGGCGCAGGCCGAGCAGTTCCTCCGGACGCGTCCGATCGAGTTCGCGCCTCGCAAGATGTACCTCGACGAACAGTCCGGCGGTCGCAAGCGCATCCCGACCGATGAACTGATCGAAGACGGGCGGATCCTGGCGATGTGGGGCGACGCGGGCTGGGGTCAACTCGTGCGCGACGGCAAGACCGTGGCTGGCCGGTTCGACGATCGACTCGTCGAGGCGCTCGCCGAACTCATCGAGGGGTGGGCGCCCGATCCGGTACCCGAGTGGGTCACGGCGGTGCCGTCGATCCGCCATCCGGAACTCGTGGCCGATCTGGCCGAACGACTCGCTGCGCGTCTCGGTCTGCCGTTCCGGCCGGTCGTCGCTCGGCTGGTGGAGCGTCCGGAGCAGCGCCAGATGCACAACGCAGCACACCAGCAGGCGAACGTCGCCGATGCGTTCGGTGTGATCGGCGCCGTCCCGAATGCGCCCGTGCTACTCGTCGACGACGTGGCCGACTCGGGATGGACCATGACCGAGGTCGGTCGCGTCCTCAGGCGGGCCGGCGCACCACTCGTGCATCCAGTGGCCCTCGCCTCATCGGCGGGACGAGACTGATGGAGTACTCACCCGACAGCGCCCGAGCCGCCCTGCTCCTCACGAACCGTCTGGTGCGACTCGACGCCAAGCCGATGACCGCCCGCGAGTTCTGGCAACTCGTCAAACGTGTCGACCCAGCCGACCTCCTTCATTCCGAGACCGCCGCGATCGCCGAGCGCACCGGCGTCGCTACCGACGACGCGGCGCGTCTGCGGGCCCTTCTCGACGCAGCCACGGCGCTGAGCTTCGAGCAGGAGCGGCTCCACGACGGTGGCATCTCACTGATCTCCGCACTCGATGAGTCGTTCCCGGCCGCGTTGCGTGAGCGCCTGGGAACCGCGTGCCCGCCATTCCTGCTGGTGGCCGGGCCGGTCGAGTGGCTGAGGCGGCCGGGCCTGGGTGTCGTCGGCTCGCGAGACGCCGA
Source organism: Ilumatobacteraceae bacterium (assembly GCA_041747915.1). GTDB lineage: Bacteria > Actinomycetota > Acidimicrobiia > Acidimicrobiales > Ilumatobacteraceae > Sva-07. The sequence goes on along the minus strand of JBGTEH010000490.1, from coordinate 4,843 downwards.
CGATGCCGCGATTGCGGTTGCGCAACACGCGGCCGAGCTCGCTGTTGCGCAGGGTTGGCCGATCGTGAGTGGGCTTGCCCGTGGTGTCGATCAGGCGGCGATGGCTGGCGCCTTCGACGCGGGAGGCGGTGTGATCGGCGTGCCTCCCGAAGGGATCACGCGAGCGTCACGCAGTTCCGAGATCCGCCGACGGGTGCACGCCGGCGAGCTGTGCATCGCCAGCCCGTACGCGCCCGATGCCCCGTTCACGGCGGGCAATGCGATGGGGCGCAACAAGATCGTCTACGCACTGTCGCAGGTGACGTTCGTCGCAGCATGCGTCGACGGGGCGGGCGGTTCATGGGCCGGAGCCAAAGAAGCGCTCGAGCGTCGCTACGCACCCGTCGCCGTGTGGGTCGGCGATGCTGCCAAGAGTGGCAATCACGCCCTGGTACGACTTGGTGCGACCGCGATCACCGACCTGACGCAACTGTTCGACGTCGAAGCGGTGACGCCGAACCCGCGCCAAGACTCACTGTTCTGAAGGCACTGCAGCCGTCGCGCTCTCGGTCTTCGCCGCGCGCCGCCGTGCCCGCGCCCGCCGTTCGACGACTTCGCTGACGGCGAGCATGACAGCCGCAGCGATCAGCCCGACCACGAGGCTGACGGCCAGCCAGCCGAGTACGCCAACGGCGACCACGACGACCAGCCAGGTCATGTTCCGCTTCGACATCGTGGCGACTCCTCTCGTTCGGGCCGACGAATCGTGTCACGACCTCGTCGTGATATCGTGCACTATCACCCCGGAGGCATCCATGACCGACATCCTCATCCGCGACGTGTCCGACGAGGTACTCGTCGCGATCGACGTCAAGGCGAAGCGCCTCGGACTGTCCCGGGCCGCCTACCTCCGACGCGCTCTCGATCGCGAGCGAGCCGAATCACCAGCGCCGGTCACACGCGAGGCGCTGGAGCGGTTGGCCGTTCTCACCGCAGATCTTGAAGATCCCGACGCGATGTCACAAGCGTGGTCGTGACGACGAGCTGGCTGATCGACAAGTCGGCGATCGGCCGCCTCCACCTCGCGGCCGATGCCGAGGCCTGGGCAGCACGCATCGGGCGAGGCCTCGTCAGAATCAGCACGGTGACCCGCCTGGAGATCGGCTTCTCCGTTCGATCCGGGCGCGACCATCGGGCACTGTTCACCGAGGGACCGATCGCTTCGATGCCCATCGAGTACCTCACCCCGATGATCGAGGACCGCGCCTTTGCGATTCAGTCGGCGCTCGCCGAGCAAGGACAACATCGCGCGCCCTCGATTCCCGACATCCTGATCGCCGCAACGGCCGAGCTCGCGGATCTCACCGTGCTTCACCTCGACAAGGACTTCGAACTGATCGTCGCTCTCACCGGCCAGGCCCAACAGCGGCTCGAACTCCGCTGACCGCCTGATACTGGATGGCATGATCGGAGCGTGATCAGACTCGGATCGGTGGTCGTGGGAGCGAGTGATGTCGGGCGTGCCGTGTCGTTCTGGTCGAACGTGCTCGGCTATGAGCCCGTGCTGTTCGAGGACGCCGACGACGAGTTCACGATCCTGGTGCCGCCGAATGGTGAGGGAACACGCGTGGCGATCCACCGATCGGCCACGGCGGCCCAGGAGCACCCACGGGTCCACCTCGACCTGATCGTCGACAGCGCGCAGGAGCAAGCCGCCGAGGTGGAGCGACTGATCGGCATCGGTGCGTCGAGCGTGTCGTGGGAGTACCCGGCCGACGCCGATTTCGTCGTGCTCTGCGACACCGAGGGCAATCGCTTCTGCGTCGTCGACGCGAGCCACGGCTGAGGGCGACCGATTGACGGCATGAACGACGTGACCATGCTGGGCCCCGAGCCGATTGGGATCGGGGAGCTCACGGCGCTCATCGCCGAGCAGGCGCAAGGACACCAGCGTTACCTGTTCGGCCTGGCCGGTCCACCGGGCAGTGGGAAGTCGACTGTCGCGGCGACGCTGGCCGAATCCCTCGCTGCGGTCGTGGTGCCGATGGACGGCTTTCATCTCGACAACGACGAGCTACGCGCTCTGGGGCTGTCGAAGGTCAAGGGAGCGCCCGAGACCTTCGACGCGTCGGGCGTCGTGCGAATCGTCGCCGACCTGAAGGCCGCTGCCGATCGGGTCGTCGCTCCGGCATTCGATCGCCACGCGGACCGAACGATCGACGGCGCGATCACGGTGACCACCGACGACCGCATCGTGATCGTGGAAGGGAATTATCTGCTCCTCGAACATCCATCGTGGGCCGCGCTGCGCCAACTGTTCGACCAAGTCGGCTACCTCGACGTCGACCATGCCACGAGAGTCGAGCGACTGGTCGCTCGCCATGTGCGCCACGGGCGATCGGTCGACGAAGCCCGAGACTTCGTGCGTACGTCGGACGAACCCAACGCGGCGATCGTCGCAGCCTCGCGCCATCGCGCCGACGTGATGATCGATCCGACCCGGGCCTGATCACGGCATCGGCCGGCCCGACCAACAGCGGTCGCAGCGATGCCAGACTGGGCGCGTGTTGATCGTGCGAGCGACGAAGAAGTTGCGAGATCGCGTTCGGGCGACGCCGGCGGTTGCCGGTGACACCTCGACCACGGTGCTCGGCGACTGGTTCGCAACTGCCCTGTTCTGGCGGCCGCAGGTGGCGATGTTCGTCAACCAGCGCACGTTCCTGCCCGTCTTCGTTCCACTCGCACCCGCATCCACCCTGTTCGATCGGGCGCCGGCGGTAATTGCGTCGGTGTTGCGGCGACATGGGGTCGACGACGCCGTCGTGGCGACCGAACTCGCCGAGATGGGCGGGGTGCGGCTGGCTCCGACGAACGACCGCAGCGTCGTCGGAGTGATGAACGGGTTCGCCGCATTCGCCGAACAGTGCTACGACGGCGGACTCGACGACCTCGAAGATCTCGCGATGCGCACGTCGGAGTTCATCATTCGTCCGCTGAGCAACGGGCACGACTCGCCCGATCGTGAACTCGCCGCCCTCCTCGGTACCGGACGCTTCACGCCGACGCCGACGCCGACGCCGACACCCTCGAACGTGATCCGGTTCCCCAGTGAACGCACGCGCGCCTCGGGCGCGACGCCGGTCGAACCCTCACCGGCGAGCCGGAGCGTCTACCAACTGGAGGTCACGCTCCAGAACATCGAGCCGCCGGTGTGGCGACGGATACTCGTCGACGGCTCCCGCACGCTCGACCACGTCCACGAGGTGATCCAGGCGGCGTTCGGCTGGTGGAACTACCACCTCCACGAATTCGGTGTCGACGGCGCGCGCTACGGGGCGCCCGATCCCGACGACGACAGCTGGGGCCTCCCGTTGCACGACGAACGGGTCACGCGACTCGACGCGATCACGTCGGAGGGCACCACGTTCGACTACACCTACGACTTCGGCGATCGCTGGGACCACAGGATCGTCGTCGAGAAGGTTCTGCCGGCGGCCGGCGTGACCGTTCCGACGTGTACCGGCGGCCGGCGGGCCTGCCCACCGGAGGACTGTGGCGGTGCGTGGTGGTATGAGGAACTGGTCCGCATCCTCGCCGATCCGTTCCATCCCGACAATCGAGAGAAGCGCGAGTGGATCGGCCGGCCGTTCGATCCCGAAGCCTTCGACCCGGCCGATTTTCAGGCGAACATGCGCGAGGTTCGGACCGGTCGCTTCGACCTGTGAGGGAATCGCGATGGAGTACTCTCGTCGCGCTGGCCACAGGGGGCCGCGGCCTGAGATCGGGCCGGTGAGGAACACAGGGGGCGAACATGACCGAGCAGCTCGAATGGACGGCGCCGGGGCCTGGGCCGTGGATGCAGGACCGTGCCCACCTACCAGCGTCGGTGACGCCGCTGATGGCGACGGCGTATCCGCCAGGGATGATGCGCGGCTTCGCCGAGACGTTGGAGCCGTGGGGCGCGCTCCTCGACGGGATGAGCGTCGCCTACGTGAACGGGTTCGCCTACATGCAGCCGGTTCCGTTCGACGCCCCCGGGCCCGACGGCGAGAAGTCGCCCGAGCAGCTCGGCGCGGAGATCGGACGACGCACGCAGCTCGCCGCAGCGGCGTTCGAGAACCGGATCTGGCGCGACGTGATGCAGCGTTGGGACGATGAGATCAAGCCGGCCGCGATCGCACAGCATCGCGAGCTCGCCGACATCGATCTGGCGTCGCTCGACGACGACGAGTTGCGCGATCAACTCCATCGACGCATTTCCTGGCTCACTGACATGGCGTACCAGCACCACCGTTTCAACTCGATGGCGATGCTGCCGATCGGCGACTTCATTCTTCACGCCGTTGCCTGGACCGGCCGGGCGCCGGTGCCCATGTTCGCGGTGTACGACGGATGGTCGCCCGTGTCGAGCGTGGTGCCGCCCGAGCTGGTGCCGGTGGTCGACGGGGTGAACGCCGACGCCGAGGCCGCTGCGCTGCTCGCCGCCGACTCCCCACCGGAAGAACGGATGGCGCAACTCCGTCAGCGTGTTCCGGCGGTTGCGGAGTACCTGGCCGGCAGCGGCCACCGGTTGGCGGCCGGTTTCGATCTGACCAACCCGACCATCGGGGAGCGCCCCGACATCCTCCTCGATCGGATCCGGGCCAGTCTCGATCACGATCGCGAGTCGTCGATCGTCCGCTCGGAGGAGATCGCCGCTGAGTTGCGCGCAGAGGTTCCCGACGAGCATCGAGCGGAGTTCGACGACCTGTTGACGGAGTCGCGCCTCGTGTACCGGCTGCGCGACGAGCGCGGTCTGTACAGCGACGCCGCAGCGGTCGGCCTGTTGCGCCTTGCCCTGATCGAACTCGGCACGCGGCTGTTC
>JBGTEH010000489.1:0-3754 GCA_041747915.1 Ilumatobacteraceae bacterium | reverse complement strand
GGTCGCCGTGCTTGCCGTCGTCGAACTCGTGTCGCGGCGGGCCTTCGGTCTCGCGATCCAGTTCGTCGCCGGCGTGATCGCGCTGTGGTCGGGTCTGTACGGCGCGACTGGTCGAGAATCCGCGATCGTCGGGACATTCTTCGCGTTCTGGCCGATCGTGCTCGTCGCAGCCGCGGTGCTAGGCCTGCGGTGGCGGCAGCGTCCCGTCGCCCGACGAACCCAGCGCTGGGCGATCGAGATCACCGGAGGCGTCGCTGCCATCGGCGTCGCTCGCACCGGAGCGCTCCAGCCGACTGTCGGACCCGCCCTCGTCGCCGTCACCGTCGCCGCTACCGTCTCGATCTTCGTCTGCTGGCTCATCCTTGGTGACCCGCGCCGCTTTGGCTGTCGTGGTCGTTCGCCCGTTTGATCGTCGCGCGGCTCCGGGCGGCTTCGCTGAGCCCTTCCACATCAGCTCCTCGACCGGATCCCTCGGCATCACCGTGGTCACGTCGGCCGGAGCCGGCTGTTTGGCCCGCTCGGCATCGCTGACCGCTTTGGTCACCCACCAGTTCGCCGGTGCTGCCGTCGGGGCGTAGTGGTACGTGGTGGTCTCTTCGACTCTCGAGTCGGGCCGCGACAGCACCGTGCCCAGCACGTTTGCCTTCACGATCGCCAGACGCTCCATCATGTCGGCCCACTCGATGCGGTCGCTGATCCCGATCGTGGCTGCCAGCAGCACGGCATCGCAGTGCTGGGCCAGAATCGTCGAATCCGTCACCGGCAGCACCGGCGGTGCGTCGATCACCACCAGGTCGGCCGCCTGCGCCAGCCCGGCGATCGCCAACGCGAGTCGCTTGTCCAGCAGCATCTCTGCCGGATCGGGCGGCGGCGGGCCCGCAGGAAGGATCACCAGATTGCGCTCCGAGTCCAGCCGCTTGACAGCCTCGTTCAACGTGGCCTGGCCGTTCAGGACCGACGTCAGGCCACGGTCGTTGCGCACGCCGAACGAACGGTGCAGCTGCGGCTTACGGAGATCGCCATCGATCAGCACCACGTTGCGTCCGGCCTGCGCCGCTGTCACCGCGAGGTTCGCCGCCACTGACGACTTGCCTTCACCCGGCCGCGGGCTGGTCACCAACAGCACCTTTGCCCCGGTTTCGTTCGCCAGGAACTCGACCGCAGTCCGCAACGTGCGGTAGGCCTCGGCCTCGACCGAATTCGGATCGCCCATCGCCGCAAGATCGTCGGGCCGTCGATGTCCGAGCGGTACCCGCGGGATCACAGCGAGATTCGGGACGCCCGTGAGTTCGCGCAGGCGCCGAGTCGAACGAATCGAGGTGTCCAGACGCGACAGCACGATCGCCGCAATGATGCCGACGAACAGGCCGACACCGAGAGCGAGCAGCGTGTTGCGCAGCGTCGTGGGCTCGTACGGATCCGCCGGCACCGTCGCCGGATCGACCACCTCGGCTCCGCTGCGCTGTGCCACGAACACCGCGGCGTATGCATTGGCCGCGAGTGCCGCGTTGTCGGCATTCGAACTCGTCGAGGTGAACGTGAGGACGGAGGACGCAGCGACAACCTCGACGCCGAGGTCCGGTTCGTCGCCGACCAACTGACGCACGTCGTCGCGAATCGAAGCGCTCCCGGCGGCGGCAGCCTCAGCCTCGATCGACTGGCCAGTGTCGACCACGACATCGGCCGACGCCCGATACATCGGCGTCGACAGCAACGACAGCACGAGCGCGACACCTCCGGCCAGCAACGCCGGCAGCAGCACGATGGCGCCGCGTCGCCGCAGCACACCGAGGAAGGATCCAGCCGTCACCGGCGCCATCGTAGGGCCGCGACCCGTCGACGACAGCAAAGCATCCGCCCCAGATGCTTCAGTCCACAACTATCTTCGCCGATGACATGGGCGACATGAAGCGGCTCGCACTCGCACTCAGCGCGTTCGGCGTGGTCTGCTTCGGCGCGCTCGCCGGCGGTGCCGCACACGCTCAGGTGCAACCCTCGCCCCCACCGGTGCGGGCGTATCCCCCTGGGTCCACATTGACGCTCGAAGCGGATCCCGGCGTCGTCAGGCCGAACACAGAGTTCAGAGCCGAGCTCATAGGGTGCTTTCCCGGCGAAACGGTCTTCTTCGTGAACTTCCGGCCCTACCAGACCCGGCAGGCGGTTTGCGACAGGGTCACCTTCTCCGCCTCGGTGACGTTCACGTCGTCGACCATCACGGGCCCGCGAAACATTCTGGCGTACATGCTCGCGCGGAACTTCGACGACCCCGACGTGCCCGACTACCCGCTGCGGGTCATCACCGCCCCGTACCGGGTGCAGACCACGATCGTGATCAGCGCGCTGGGCGGAGCTGGCGAGGGCGGTTCTGGCCCGTCGATTTCGTCCACGTCGACATCGGACGGTTGGTTCCCCGACTTCGTCTCGTGGTCGGGCATCGTGAGGACCTTCCTCGGACTACTCGGGCTCCTCGCGGCATTCTTCTTCGTGGTGCTGTGGCGTCGGCGTCGTGACGACGAACCGCAGGTCGGCCCATCGCCTAGGCGAGCGTTCCCGCCGCCTGATTCATCCGCACCCTCTCTCGCCTGATCCCTGGGCGGCCACGCCGGTCTGCCCTCATCGCAGTCGCAGCGACGCGCACCACCGACAGGTGACACGTGGACGCCGCATTGTCGAGCGGCTGAGACGACCGCACGATGCCAGTCCTGCGTCGGTTGCCCTCGGTAGTGTCGGAACGTCATGAAGCACCCATGGTTGGCGTACCTCATCGTGTCGTTGCTGGCGGTCGGAGCCGGCCTTGCCATCGCCGGCCTCCCGAACGACGAGCCGGCTGCGACGGCGATCGTCGGCGGCACGATCGTCGTCACCCCCGGCACGGAGGGCTCGGCCACGTCGGTCTCCGAGCCATCGTCGACCGAGATGACGAGTAGCAGCGAGGCGCCCACCACAACGGGTGCGCCCACGACAACCGGTGCGCCCGCCACGACGACCCCACCCCCCACGCCGACCACCACGGCGCCGACCTCGACTACGGAGCCCGAGCCGTCGTTGCCGGATCGCTCGGAGATCGTCGCCATCTCCGCCAATGGCAGCGGCCGGAGTGGGGTCGCCGCAGCCAACGCCGCAGAACTCGAAGCGCTCGGCTACACCAACGTCCGCACCCGCAACGGCACCAACGTCGTCGAGCTGACCGCCATCTACTACGCCGAGGGATTCGAGGAGTCGGCACGACGCATGGCTGCCGACCTCGGGCTGTTCCCGGAGTTCGTGTCGCCGCTCGTCGAATCCCCACAGGTGCAGCTGTTGCCCGCCGACGCCCAACTCGTGGTATACATCGGTATCGACCGTGCCTGAGGTTCTCCACGAGCGCCGAGGGCCGTGAGCCACCTACCGACATATCGCCGCCAGGCCCGGTGAAGGTCGACGCGGTAGCGTCGCTCGCGATGGGCACGCAGTCGTTGGATCGATGAGGATCTCCGAGCGCGTCGACAACGCCGTGCGGGCGATGGCGGAGCTCGCGACGTCGGGCCACGGCACGATGAAGGCCGAGGCGATCGCACGTCATCAGGACATCTCGCTCAAGTACCTGCTCGACATTCTTCGCGACCTCAAGCGGGCCGAGCTGGTGCGCTCCAAACGCGGGCCCGATGGCGGGTTCGCGTTGTCGCGGCCCGCGACGGACATCTCTCTGGCCGACATCTTCCGCGCGATCGACGGCCCGCTCGCCGACGTCCACGACGAGAGCCTTCGCGGCCTC
>JBGTEH010000488.1:0-5321 GCA_041747915.1 Ilumatobacteraceae bacterium | reverse complement strand
GGCGGTGGTCACCGGCACCGTCGTCGGCGGCACCGTCGTGGGCACGGTCGTCGTCGCGGGAGCGACAGTGGTCGCAGGCGCCGTCGTGGTCGTCGCACCTCCACCTCCGCCGCCACCTCCGCCGCCGGTCGTGGCGAGCGTGGTGCTGGTCGTACCAGTACCGGTACCGCCACCGGTACCCGCAACAGAGCTGGTGGTCGTCGCGGGCCGCACCGTCGTAGCCGTGGTCGATCTGCCGCCGACGCTCGATCCACCGCCCGTGCCCCGGTTGATGGCCGAATCGTTGCGGAATGTCGACTTCAGACACGCTCCGTCCCCGATGGAAACGGGCCCGAGCGCGCCCCCCACCGCCAATGCGATCACCTCTCGACCCTTCTCGGTGGGATGCAGTCGGTCGCTGCTCAACACTCCGGGCGTCTCGGCGATCGCCTTCCAGTCGACGACGGTGACATTGTCGTACTCGGAACCGAGACGTCGCACCACCTCGTTGACCTCCGTGTAGTTCGCCCGGTACTCGGTCACGGTGAACAGCAGCGTCGGACGCGGCGCGAGTCGATCCAGAATCATGCGCAACTCGCCCTCGTAGCGCGCCTCGTCACCTCCGTAGTTGCTCCCGAGAAACACCACGGCGGCGTCCCATTCTTCGCCGGGCGGCGGGGTGCGAACGAGCAGCTTGTCGAGAACCCGATTTCCGAAGTCGATGAAGCGGCTCGGCTCGGCCTCCACCGCGACCTCCCAGCCCAACGGCACGAGCACATCGCACATCTGCCCGCCATATCGCGACGACGTGGACGCGAGAATCGAATCGCCGATCACCAGTACACGGTTGCCGGCGACGACGTCGCCGACCAGTTCGGCGGCCGTGCCGTCGTCGTTCACCGGTGGTGGCACCATCACGATCGGTTCACGATTTGGTGGCACGGTGTCGGGCAGCGCGCCGACTCCGGCAATCGTGGGAACCGGGCTCGCAACCACCACGGTGTCGGTCCCCGCATCGCCTCCGATGGTCCCGCAGGCGCCGAGCGCCAGTGGCAGTGCCACGAACGCGATGATCGACGGGCGACGGAACATCGAACCCATTGAAGCGCTTGGCCGCCATCGATGGACGTCGCGTTCGGAAATCGTGGTCGCTCAGGAGGTTCGCGACCGCAGTTCGTCGCGGATCTCGATGAGGAGCTCCACCTCGCTCGGGCCGTCATCGGCTGCGCCAGGAGCGGCCTTCATGTGGTTGTAGGCCTTGACGATGAGGAAGCACACGACTGCGACGACCAGAAAGTTCACGATGGCGGTCAGCGCAGTGCCGATGAGAATCTCACCGTCACCGATGCGCCAAATGATGTCGTCGAAGTTCGGTTTGCCGAAGACAGCGGCGATGATCGGCATCAGGACACCGGCGACGATCGCCGTGACCACCAGGCCGAATGCCGCGGCGAGCACGAAGGCGATGGCCAGTTCGACCAGATTCCCCCGATTGATGAACTCCTTGAACTCCGCAACGATGTTTCGCATGACGCTCAGTATGTCCGCCACCGCGCCGACGATGAGAGACGAGTGCAGGGGGTGCGCTCATCTCTCATCGCACGGGGGATCGGGCGGTCGGGACCGGCGGGCGAATCGTCAGCGGGCGGTCCAGCCGCCGTCGACGATGACGCTCTGGCCGGTCAGGAACGTTCCTGCGGGCGAGGCGAGCAACAGCAATGCGCCATCGAGTTCGTGCAGTTCGCCCATGCGGGGGATCGGCGAATTCGCGGCGATGAAGCGCTGGCTCGCCTCGTCGGTGTCCATTCCCGCGGTCATCTCGGACGGGAACCACCCCGGGCACAATGCGTTGACCCGGATCCCGCGACGGGCCCACTGCAACGCCAGCTCACGCGTGAGGTTCACCACCGCCCCCTTGCTCGCGCAGTAGTGGGCCTGCTTCACCGGGGTCGAACCGACGTGGCCGAGCATGGATGCCACGTTGACGATCGCTCCGGCGCCACGCAGGATCATCGTCGGGGCCACGAGCTTCGACAGGTGCCACACCGCGGTGACGTTGACCTCCATCGCGGTGCGGAACCATTCGAGCTCCTCCTGCTCGACGCCGACCGCATGGCCGATGCCGGCGTTGTTCACCAACACGTCGACACGATCGAACCGCTCGAGAACCTCGGCAACCAGGCGCTCGCGGTCGGTCTCGGATGCGAGGTCGGCAACGACAGCCACTGCGCCCGGCAGGTCCACGGCGAGACGCTCGAGCCGATCGGCGCGACGTGCAGTCACCACCACCTGGGCACCAACCGAATGGAGCACGCGAGCGAAGTGCTCGCCCAGCCCTGAGGATGCTCCCGTGACCACGGCGACCTGGCCGTCGAGTCGAAACCGGTCGAGGGAGCTGGACGACTGGTCGATCGTGACAGACATGCGTGCGACGTTAGAGCGTTGCGATCTGGCCTCCGACCCTCGCTGCGATGGTGCGTGCGCGACACCTACGCGCCACCTGCGCGCCACCCATTCGTCACTCAGCGACGCGCGATTCGATGACGAACGTGGCAGTCGGATGACAAGTCGTCGTCGAGGTGCTGACACACGAGATTTCCGGGGCTCAGGCGAGTAGGACAGGTGCGTGGAACTCAGCCGACGCACCTGGACCGCCGCCGTCAGACTCGCCGTGATCATCTCGATCGCCGCTGCCCTCGTCGCCGTTGCCGTTTCGGCCGCCGGCGACGTTCCACAGGTCGCCATCGTGCTCCCGGTGATCGTCGTTGGGTTCGTCGCGAGCTGGATCCGCACCGGCCGAGTCGGTAACGACGAGGTTCACCTGCGCGTCCGTCACCACGGCTGAACACGCGGGGTCGGCTGACGCCGAGCGGCGCCGGCTGTGCCAGCATCGGCGCATGAAGGTGCGAATCGGGTACGGCCTCGGAACGTCGACCGACCTCCATGGACCCTCCTACGGCGTCGTGGTCGACACGTTGGAGCACCTCGGCTTCGACTCGCTGTGGCTCTCCGAACGGATCAGCGGACCCGCTCCCGATCCGCTGGTGGCCATGGCATTCGGAGCCGGAAGGACGACCACCTTGAAGTTCGGCATGTCGGTGATGGTGCTTCCCGGCCGCAACCCGGTGGTGCTCGCCAAGGAACTGGCGACTCTCGCCACGATGTCGGGTGGGCGCCTCCTCCCTGCGTTCGGTCTGGGCGCTGTCGACCCCGTCGAACAGCAGGCATTCGGCGTCGAACGCTCCGAACGCGCGGCGTTGTTCGACGAGATGCTCACCGTGATGCGCAAGTGTTGGACGGGCAGCGCATTCACCCATCACGGCGATCGGTTCCACTACGACGACGTGACGATGCTGCCCGCCCCGAAACGGATGGACGTGTGGCTCGGCGGCATTGCGCCGTCGGAGCTACGCCGCGTGGGTCGACTCGCCGACGGATGGCTCCCCTCGTTCGTCACGCCTGCCGACGCCGAGTCCGGGCGCGCCGTGATCGAAGGCGTCTGCGCCGACCACGACCGAGAGATCGAGGACGACCACTACGGGGTACTGATCCCGTACTCGTTCGGGCCGATCCCCGAACGGCTCCTTCGGCTGCTGGCCAAACGTCGCCCCGACCTCGACGCTCCCGGAGACCTTGTTCCGACGTCGTGGGACGCATTGACAGCGTCGATCAGGCAGTTCGTCGATGTCGGGACGACGAAGTTCGTGGTGCTCCCGCTCGCGGAGCCGGGCGCCGCGGAGGGCTGGGTGGAGCACCTCACGGAGGCTGCCGAGATCTTGCTGCCGCTCGAATCCGACTGACGCGACGCCGCGTCGACCACCTCGTGTCACGGTCGGGAACCGATCGGGCGTTTGTGACGTCCAAACACACATGAAACGTGATCGGATCCTTCCACTCGTTCTCGTCGCCGGCGTCGCATTCACCGCCTGCAGCAGCGACGGCTCGGCCACCGTCGATTCCACCACAGCCGCCACGCGGGGGACGACCGCGGTGCCCTCGACGTCGCCCGGTGACCCCACGACGACCACACCGACCGCGCGACCGATCGGGTTCGCCTCTCGGTTGGAGTTCTTCGGCGACTGCCCCGCATTGCTCGGCTACATGCAGACCGAGGCATCGGCTCGCGTCATGCCGTGGGGCCTCGGCGGTGGGTACTACACGCTCGACAGTGCAGAGACGACCGACGCCGGACGCGCTGTGGCCGAAAGTGCGGCCGACGAGGCAGCGCCCTCATCGACCGCCGGGAATGTCGACTACTCGGGGACGAACACCCAGGAGATCGGCGTCGACGAAGGCGACATCGTGGAGACCGATGGGGAGTTCGTCTACGTCGCCAACACCGACGGCTTGCGCGTCGTTTCGGTCGCCGGCGCCGAGGTCGTTGCCGAGCCCGATCTCCCCGACGGGGCGCATCAGCTCCTGCTCGACGGCGATCGACTGCTCGTGGTCACCTCGAGTTGGGCCGGGACGCCCGACACGATCGTGTCGCTGTACGACGTCTCCGATCCAACGGATCCCTCGTTGCTGCGGCGCACGCACCTCGAGGGCAACGTCGTGGCGACCCGATCGGTCGATGGGGTCGCCCGACTGGTGATCTCGACGACCTTCGATCAGCGCCTGCCGTTCGTCCAACCGAACCAGTTCGGCCTCGACGAGGAATCTGCGCTCGCTCGGAACAAGCAGATCATCGCCGAGTCCAACGTCGAGGACTGGTTGCCCCGCCAGTTCGACGAGACGGGCAACGGCAGCTTCGGGCCGATGGCTGCGGTGCTCGCCTGCGACGACGTGGCTGCTCCGGGCGAGTTTGCGGGCCTCGGAGTCACCTGGATCGCGTCGATCGACGTCCAGGCCGACGGCACCGCGGTCGGCTCGGCGGGCATCGTGTCCACCGGCGACACCGTCTACGCGTCCACCGACAACCTCTACATTGCGACGCAGAACTGGGACTGGCAGTGGGGTGGACCCGTCCCGGTGCCGCTCGAAGGTGATGTTGCCGCAGTCGAGCCAGCGGTGGGTGCACCCGAACCCGCACCCGAACCCGCACTCTTGGAGACCGATCCCACGATCGTGGACGACACGTCGGCACCGACGACCACCGTGCCAACGCCCGCAACCCTTCCACCGGAGACCACCGCTGCGCCATCGACGACGGGGGTACCCGAGACGACCGCGGTCACGACATCGGAGCCGGCCGTGACGATCGAGCCCACTCCGCCCCCGATCGAACCGGACGCCGCGAATGACGCTCCGCCCACGTTGATCCATCAGTTCAGCCTCGACGCCGGAACGGGTGCCACGTACGTCGCCTCCGGTGAGGTCGAGGGCCGGCTGCTCAACCAGTT
>JBGTEH010000487.1:0-1794 GCA_041747915.1 Ilumatobacteraceae bacterium | reverse complement strand
CCCCAATGCGGCGCGTTGGTCGGTGTAGGTGGCCAGGTCGAAATAGTCGCGCCACAGGCTGATCGTTCCGTGCTCGGTGACCTCGAAGATTCCCACCACCGGCATCTCGAGCCAGCCGTTCGCGAACTCGAAGCGGTCGCGCCGCTCGTTGATCACGACGTTGCCATCGATGATCTGACGAGTGATCGGCCACTCGACCCGAAGGGTTGGTTCGAGGAACGCGTCGAGCGCCGCCCGGACTGCCTCCTTGCCGACGATCGGCGACATCGGCACGTTCTCGTAGCGCACATCGTCGGCGAGCAGTTCGACCGCTGCGCCGACGTCCTTCGCCTCGACGGCGGCGATGAACGCTGTCACCACCTTCGCGGGATCTGTCATGGAGTGCTCCTTCACGAGAATGCGTCGAACAGTTCGCTGAACGCCTTGGCCTGCCCACCCGAGGTCGATGAGGCGACGACGATCGGAGCGGTGATGCCCGCGTCGAACCATGCCTCGAGCCCTTCGCGGATCCGACCGACCGGTCCCGAGAGCGTGCAGTCGTCGAGCCAACGGTCGCTCATCGCCGCCATCACCGCATCGCCGTCCTTCGCGGCGAGCGCGACCATCACGGCCGACATCTCCTCCTCGTAGCCCGCCTCGATCCAGTAGTTCCGGTAGTTCGGCAGCGCCACGTAGCCCTGCAGGGTTGCCCGGTTGCGGGCGCGGGCGGCGTCGATGTCGTCGTCGATCACGGTCGGGATCATGTTGCCCATCCAGAATCCGTCCGCGCGGCGCGAGTCGGGCACGAGCGAGAGCGAATGCGCCATCCGGCTCCTCGATGCGTTCGCCCACACCGCTCCTTCGCCGACCTCGACCGACAACGCGACCATCTTGTCGCGCAGGGTTGCGAGTACGACCGGCGGCAGGCCCCCCATCGACTCGCCGACCGCACGCATCGTGGCCACGTACTCGCGCATGTCGCTGAGCGGCCTGCCGGTGTCGACGCCCAGACGCTCGATGACGGGGCCGTGCGTCACCCCGACGCCGAGTCGGAAGCGGCCCTCGGCCACCTCGTGGAGGTAGCTCGCCGACGTAGCGAGCGCCACGGGGTGCTGCAGGTAGATCGGCTGGATCGACGTGCCGAACTCGATCGTCGTGGTGGCGTGAGCGATCGAGAGGCACAGCCCGAGGGCGTCACCGAAGCTCGGGCAGTAGATGCCCGAGAATCCTCGCCGTTCGATCTCCGTTGCGAGTTCGACCGCTCGGCTGCGCCGACCGGGACTGGCGGCGAGCGCAACAGCGGGCAGGCGTTCGTTCATGGCGCGAACCTACGCGCACGGCGCCGCCCCACTCCGACCGGCCGCCCGATGCAGATCAGTTCTGCGATGAGAGATGAGCGCACCCCCTGCGCTCATCTCTCATCGCGGGGTGCGGCCTGTGTCTTCGATGAGAGTTGCGAGCACCTGTTGCGCTCATCTCTCATCGCGGGCGCTCGGAGTCAGGGCAAGGCGATGCGCTGAACGGCCATGATCCGGTCGCTGGACGGCAGCAAACCGATGCTGACGGTGCGACCGATGCCGATTGCGTGGACCCACCGCTTCGAGTCGAGGGCGACGCCGACATGGGTGATCAGCGCCGGGTCGTTGACCGCCGAGGTGAAGACGAGATCGCCGGGAGCGATCGCCTCGGCCCTCCAGTCGACCGGCGTGCCGACACGAGCAAGCGCTCGGCTCTGATGAGGCATCGACATCCCGATCTGGCGGAATCCGGCCACGACCAGGCCCGAGCAATCGAACGTCGTCGGGCCGGCGCTGA
>JBGTEH010000486.1:0-14094 GCA_041747915.1 Ilumatobacteraceae bacterium | reverse complement strand
CATCAAGGTGGTGATGACGAGGTGCGTCGGCTCGTTCATTCCTCCGATGTCGACGGTGTTGAACCCCGCGGTTCTCGGAGTGACGCCCTGGAACCACCCCGCCAACAACTTGTCGAGTGTGTCGAGCGGGCCGAGGGTGAGAGGGTTGTCCCACTCGAACGCCGTCACCACGATCGCCCCGAACGCGATCAACGCCACGGTCGTGAGCAGCGTGATCCTCGTGTGCAACGACCATGGCAGTCGACGATGCGGCCCACCGCCTTGCTGTTTGCGACTCTGGCGGCGGCGCATCACTTCGACGATGATCGGGAACCCGAGCCCACCGATGATGAAGGCGCCCGAGATTCCGAACACGACGACGGGATCACCGACGAATCGGGTGAGACCGTCGGAGTACAGCGAGAGCCCAGCGTTGTTGAACGCCGACACGGAGTGGAACAGCGCCGAGTAGGCGGAACTCACGAGATCGTCCTCGTAGCCGAGTCGCCAGAACTGCACGGTGAGGATCACCGCGAGGGTCCCTTCGACCGTGGCGGTGATCGCTGCGATGGCGAGGAGCAGACGTTTGAGGTCGCCGAGGTCGACGGCGCCGATCTCGGCCTGCGCCAGCATGCGCTGCTTGAGCCCCACGCGGCTGGACGCCACGATCGCGAGCACCGAGCCGATCGTCATGATGCCGAACCCGCCGATCTGGATCAACAACATGAGCACGACCTCACCGAACAGCGAGAAGTCACCGATGTCGACGGTGGCGAGGCCGGTCACCGTTGCTGCCGAGGTCGACATGAACAACGCGTTGTCGACCCCGACGGTTCCCGGCCCGTCCGACGAGATCGGCAGGCTGAGGAGCAACGTGCCCGACAGGATGAACGCAACGAATGCCCCGACCACGAGCTGTGCCGGATTGCGGCTCGCCGCGATCAGTCCCCGTCGTTGCACCGCTGGAGCATAGAGCGCGCATCGCGAGCCGAAGTATGTGACTGCGGCGGCATCATGGGGGAATGTTTCTGGGCGCTGACCTTCTGGCGTGGCTGACCCTTGCGTTCGGCGCGGCGCTTTTCGTTGGCAACTTGCTGGCGATCGTCAAACCCCCGGCGCGCCAGCTGGACGACACGAATCTGGACCGCGCTCCGGTGATGCGCAGTGCGGTCTTTGCCGGGATCGGGCTCGTCGCCGCGATCTGGGCGCTCGCCTCGCTGGTGAGCGGTTGACCGACGATGCTGGTCAGGCGCTGGTGTACACCGAGACGGTGGCCTGGTTCTGATCACCGACCGGGCTGGAGGTGAGGGCGACGGTGTACAGACCTGCCTCGAACGTGCGGATCGTCGATCCTGCCCCTTGCGACGTCGCGGTCTGCTCGAATCCGCTTGCTTCGAGTGATGCTGCATAGTCCCCGACGAAGTCGTCGTCGGCCTGGCCGGTCAACGAGATCACCAGGTCGTCGCCCGCCGCCGTGACGCTGGACGACACGTCGTCGAGGCCATCGGGTCGCGGGACCTCGTTGGGCCATTCGTCGGGGATGCCGGTCCCGGCGTTCACGCTGAAGCTGCCGTCGTCGGTTTCGATGTCGACGTCACCGTCGTCGGCGTCGATGTCGATGTCGATGTCGCCGCCACCCTGCTGTTCGACGAGTTGCTCGATCCCGTTCTCGGCGGAGTCGCTGCACGCCGTGAGACCGACGATCGACACGAAGAGTGCGGAACACATGAAACGAATACGTCGCCGCTTCATGCCGCGAACCTAGCCGCGACCTCCGATGGAGGCCAGAGAATCGCGTGGAGGGGTGATCCGACACGGAATCTGGAAGATTGGGGCCATGAGTTCGCCGTTGCGCCTGACGTTCATCCAGTCGGCGAGCCGTACCGATCAGTTACCGCCGTCACCGATCGAGGTCGCCTTCGTCGGACGATCCAACGTCGGGAAGTCCTCGCTCGTCAATGCGCTCGCCAACCGCAAGCAGCTCGCGAGGGTGTCGAACACTCCGGGACGCACACAGCTGATCAATCTGTTCGAGGTGGAGAGCGCGCGGGCCGAGCGCGGAACCATGGTGGATCTGCCCGGGTACGGATTCGCCAAGGCGGCCAAGAATGTGAGGCGGGACTGGCCCGCGATGATCGAGGGCTACCTGCTCGAACGCGAACACCTCGTCATGGTGTTCGTCCTCGTCGACGGCGTCATCGGTCCGACGTCGCTCGACGCCCAGATGCTCGACTGGTTGCGGTACAACGGCGTGGCGCACACGGTGGTCGCGACCAAGTTCGACAAGGTCAAGTCGTCCAAACGTGCGACCCGCAAGAAGGATCTCGCCGAGGGCTGCCAGCTCGATCAGGGCGACATCGTGTGGGTCAGCGCGACCAAGGGTGACGGCATCGACTCCCTGCGTTCGCTCGTGCGAACGTGGGTGGGCTGACTTCGTTAGCGTCGTCTCCATGGCCACCGCCGACCGTCCCGCCGTTTCCATCACCGGGACGGGGCTGTTCACACCGACGGACACGATCAGCAACGCCGAACTCGCGGCATCGCTGACCGAGTCGGCTCTGAAGTGGAACGCCGAACACGCCGAGGAGATCGCGGCCGGTGAACTCACCGAGCGGCATCTCCCCGACGAGGAGTTCATCGTGAAGGCGTCCGGCATCCGATCGCGACACGTGATGGAGAAGTCCGGTGTGCTCGACCCGACCCGAATGCGGCCCCGTCTGGACACGCGTGCGGAGGATGATCTGGGCATCCAGGCAGAGATGGCGATGCCGGCGATCCACGAGGCGCTCGCTCAGGCCGGCCGTGCCCCCGGCGAGGTCGACGCAGTGATCGTCGGATGTTCGAATCTGCAGCGCGCGTACCCCGCTGTGGCCATCGAGATCCAAGATGCCCTCGGCGCGAGCGGGTGGGGGTACGACATGAACGTGGCGTGCTCGTCGGCCACGTTCTCGATCCAGGCGGCGGTCGATGCGCTTCGCAACGGCTCAGCTCAGCGGGTCGTGGTCGTGAACCCCGAGATCACCTCGGGACACAACAACTTCGAACTCCGCGACTTCCACTTCATCTTCGGTGATGCCTGCACGGCGCTGGTGCTCGAACGCTCCGACGAATCGGCCGCGCCCGTGCAGTGGGAGATCCTCGGCACCAAGCTCGCCACCAAGTTCTCCAACAACATCCGCAACGACTTCGGCTTCCTCAACGCGGCCGAGGTGACCGAGCGCGATCCCCACGAGCTGGTGTTCCGACAGAACGGACAGATGGTCTTCCGCGAGGTGTGTCCGTTGGTCGCCGAACACATCACTCTTCATCTGTCCGACCTCGAACTCGACGCCAACGATGTCCGGCGCTTCTGGCTGCATCAGGCCAACCTCAAGATGAACCAGCTGATCGCCAAAGGAGTGCTCGGACGCTTGCCGACCGACGACGAGGCGCCGGTGATCCTCGACGAGTACGCCAACACGAGTTCGGCGGGATCCGTGATCGCGTTTCACCTCCATCGCGCCGAGCTCGTCGACGGTGACATCGGGGTGATCTGCTCGTTCGGGGCCGGCTACTCGGTCGGCAGCGTCATCGTGCGTCGCCGCTCCTGAGCAGATCGTCTCGGAGTTCGGTCAGCTCGCGGCGTTGAGCCGCACGAAGTCGTCGAGAATTGCGTCAGCGGTCGTGGTGTCGAACGTGTCGCTCGTCATGAACCGAAGGAACAGGAAGCTTCCGACGATCGACGCGAGACCGCGCCGAGGATCAACATCGCCTCGCAGTTCGCCGCACGCGATGGCGGCTTCGATGATGTGGCCGAACATCTCGACGAACTCGTCGATGAACCCGTCACGGACCGCGACGACCTCGGGATCGTGCAGGGCTCGTTGCATCATCGTGGCGATCATCGGTGCGCGCTGATCATCGACGAGGTCAGCGACGAGCGGTTGCATCAGCGTGCCGAGGTCGTCGCGGATCGACCCGGTGAGATCGTCGATTCGCGGCTTGCAATCTCGAATCGAGTCGATCGTCGAACGCAGCAGGTCCTCGCGGGTTGGCCAATACTTGTACACCGTCGTGCGACTCACCTCGGCAGCGGCCGCCACGTTGGCGTGGGTGATCGCTCCGGGTCCCTCCATCATCATCAGGTCGGTCGAGGCCGAGATGACGGCGGCGCGAGTGCGCTCGACACGGGGATCCTGGGGGTTCGCCAAGGAGTCGATGGATGGGTCGTCGTCGTGGGTCGTGGTGATGGTGGTCATTGTGTCGGCAGTCGGATGTGTCGTCTGGCACGTCACCGAGTGTTTGCTTGTGATTCACCATCCTATTGGACAGAATGTCCAACAATGTCAACGATCTCGATGTCCCCCCCGGATACGACCCCCGAAGCCCCCGAGCCGGATTCCATCTCACGCCCGTCGGCGTGGGCGCGACTGGGCCGGTTCGGCTTCCGCCGTCGCTGGCTCGTCCTCGGATCGTGGATTGCCGTGCTCGTCACGGTGTTCGCGCTCGTCGGCACGATCGGCGCGTCGAGCGACAGCTCGTTCTCGATCCCCGACTCGGAGTCGAAGCGCGGGTTCGACACACTCGACGAGTTCTTCGGCGGGGCGGGCAGTGGACGGTCCGGGACGATCGTGTTCATGGCCGACCAGGGAGTCGACGATCCCGAGGTGCAGGCGGCGATGACCGAACTGTTCGACCAGATCGACGAGATCGAAGGCGTCACCCTCACCAGCCCCTACTCGGCGCAGGGTCAACAACGGGGCCAAGTCGCCACCGACGGCGAACTCGCCGGTCTGGTGGCCTATGCGCAGGTCGACCTCTCCGCCGACTTGTCGGAGACCCAGGGGACCGAGATCGGCGCCGAGATCGGCGACCTGGCGCCGACCGACATCGATGGTCTCCAGGTCGAGGTCGGCGGTCAGGCACTCGGAGAGTTCGAGCCACCGGAATCCGAGCTCATCGGGCTCGCTTTCGCGGTCGTTGTGCTGATCCTGGCATTCGGGTCGGTTCTGGCCATGGGCCTCCCGATCGGTGTGGCCCTCTTCGGTGTGGGTATCGGCGCAGCAATCATCACACTGTTGTCGAACGTGATGTCGGTCCCCGACTTTGCCGTGACCCTCGGTGCGATGATCGGCCTCGGTGTCGGCATCGACTACGCGCTTTTCATCGTCACGCGTTTCCGCGAGGGACTCAAGACGGGCCAAACGCCCGAAGAGGCCACGATGACCGCGCTCGACACGGCCGGCCGTGCGGTCGTGTTCGCCGGCTTCACCGTGGTCATCTCGCTGCTCGGCATGTTCATCATGGGGCTGTCGTTCATCAACGGGCTCGCAACGGGCGCTGCCGTCACCGTGCTGATCACGATGATCGCGTCGGTCACCCTTCTCCCGGCGTTCCTCGGCTTCGCCCAGCGCAAGGTCGAGGTCACTCGCTGGCGCGGCATCCTCGCCGCAGGATTCGTCGCAGTCGCTCTCTTGGGCGTCGGCCTTGGAATCCAGCCGCTCCTGGTCGGAGCGCCCATCGCGGTGGTCATCCTGCTCGCCTCGCTCGCATACGCCCCGCTTCGCCGCGAGCTGCCGGCGCGCAAGGAGAAGCCGCTGCGTCAGACACTCGCCTATCGCTGGAGCCGCTTCGTCCAGCACCGTCCGTGGACCATCGCGATCGTCACGACTCTGTTCCTGCTGTTGCTGGCGGTTCCGGTGCTCGGCCTGCGACTCGGGTTCAGCGACGAGAGCAACTTCGCCGAAGGCACGACGACACGTGAGGCCTACGAACTCACCAGCGATGCGTTCGGAGCCGGCGCCAACGGCCCTCTGATCCTGACTGCCGAGGTATCCGGTCCGCAGGACCTGCAAGTGCTGCTCGCGCTCACTGAAACCCTCAACTCGACCGACGGAGTCGCAGCGGCGGTGGGCCCGATTCCGAACAGCCCGGAGGATCCCACGGCTGCGACCGCGGCCATCATCCAGGTGACGCCGACCACGGGTCCGCAGGATGCGGCGACCGACGAACTCGTCAAGTCGCTGCGCTCCGACATCGTGCCGACGCTGACCGATGGAACCGACCTCGTCGTGAACGTGTCCGGCGCGGTCGCCGCGAACATCGACTTCAGCAGCTACCTCGCCCAGCGACTCCCGATCTTCTTCATCGCGGTGCTGTCGTTGTCGTTCATCCTGCTGATGATGGTGTTCCGATCGCTCCTCGTGCCTCTCAAGGCCGTGATCATGAACATGCTGTCGATCGGTGCCGCCTATGGCATCGTCGTCATGGTCTTCCAGTGGGGTTGGGGAGCGTCGCTGTTCGACACCGCCGGTGGCCCGATCGAACCGTTCCTGCCGATGATGATGTTCGCCATCGTCTTCGGGCTGTCGATGGACTACGAGGTGTTCCTCCTCTCGCGGGTGAAGGAGGAGTATGACCGCACGGGTGATCCCGTGAACTCGGTGTCCGACGGTCTCGCCGCAACAGCCCGGGTGATCACCGCCGCCGCGGCGATCATGATCGTGGTCTTCGGGAGTTTCGTGCTCGAGGACAACCGCATCATCAAGCTGTTCGGCCTCGGGCTCGCGTCGGCGGTCTTCCTCGACGCGACGTTGGTGCGCATGCTGCTCGTGCCGGCCACGATGGAGTTGCTCGGCGCCCGCAACTGGTGGCTGCCGCGCTGGCTCGACCGGATCCTTCCGACGCTCAACGTCGAAGGCGGCACGCACACCTCCGCGATTTCGCTCGCTCACGAAGAAGAGGCTCGTGAGAAGGAACTCCTCGACGCCTGACGATTGCCGTTCGAACGGTGATTTCTTTCCGATCCGGGAACGTGTACGCAACGTTCGGAGATCGGCAGACGTGGGGCGCGGGGCGTTCCTAGGGTGCGTTCATGAGTTGGATTCGAGACAATCTCAAGATCGTCGTTCCGGTGACGTTGGTGACATTGGTCGGCATCGGTTTTCTCGCCTTCGGGGTGTTCGGCGTCCAGTTCCTGTTCATCGATGACACCGTCGACGAAGCGGCACCGGTGTTCGACTCCGGTATCGCCGCCAACGAACTGACGCCACCGGCCGACTCGTCCATCGCCGTCGAGACGACGGTGGCCGAAACAACTGCGCCCGCAACGATCGCGCCAGCGACCACCGCTGCGCCTCCTCCGCCGGCCGCGCTCGCACCCCAAACAACCGCACCTCCGACGACCGTGGCACCCACGACCGTGCCACCCACGACCGTGCCAGCGACGACCGTGCCAGCGACGACAGGTCCGCCTGTGGCTCAGATCGTGACGTTGGTGCAGGGTTCGTTCATCCCGCGCGACCATCGCGGCGAGGGCACCGCGCTCGTGTTGGGTGACGGATCGTCGCAGCGGTTCTTGAGGTTCGAGAACTTCGCCACGGACAACGGTCCCGACCTCAACGTCTATCTCACGACCACCGACGCCGCGGGCGAGGAAAGCACGTTCGACGACGACTTCGTCGACCTCGGCAACCTGAAGGGCAACATCGGCGAACAGAACTACGAGATCCCGCCGGATGTCGACCTCTCGGTCTACAACACCGTCGTGGTGTGGTGCGTTCGTTTCGATTCAGCGTTCACCGCCGCGGATCTCGCATCCGCCTGACGTTCGACGCTTCGCGCGAGATCAGGCGTTGCGGCGGAACAGGCTGTAGCCGCCTGGTCCAACGAGGCACGCCGCGATGATCAGCACGATTCCCAGGATGATCTGACCCTGGATCAATTGCACGACTCCGACGATCACCAAGATCGCGGCGATGATCCACAACAGGGTGGCACTCATGGGGACTCCTTCATGTCGTTGGATCGATCCGAACGGATCGACTGGCTATGACATGCCCCGATGGCTCGACGGTCAAACCATCCATACGTCGCCGTTTCGGCGGCGACGGTCAGATCATCGAAGGGGGCGAGAGGTGCCGAACGACATTGCACCGCTCCGGCCGCGGATGGCTTCGATCGGATCACGGACATCGTCGAGGTAGCCGAGCGCATACGCACCGGTTCGATATCCCATCAACCGGAGCAGGTCGTCGGAGAGCGTCTCGGCAACGTCGTGGGGAACCGACAGGTACTGGTTCTCCTCCTGCCGCAACCATCCGACGACATAGGTGATGTTCAATCCCACCCGGGTCTCGTCGGATCGGTTCGCACCGCCGCCGTGGTACACCTTGCCGGTGTAGAGCAGACACGAACCCTTCGCCATCTCGGCCGGCACGGTCTCGTCGACGGTGTGGTCGAAGCTGTCGGGCAATTCCTGGCTGCCCGGAATCACGCGTGTCGCGCCGGTGAGTTCGGTGAAGTCGGTGAGCGCCCAGATCGTGTTGCACTGAACATGGTGGTCTGGCGGGAACTCGAAGAAGTCGAAGGCCCACTGGTCGCGGTGGATCGACTGGCCCGGCGAGTCGGGTCCAATGGAAATCACCTGGGTGAGGTGCAACTGGTAGCTCTGGGCGCGATCGAGCAGCTTCGACGCCACCGACAGGATCGTCGGGTGCTGGATGAGTTCGCGGCTCGCCGGAGACCGGGCGATCAGCGCCCCGGTACGACGGGTGTTGCGTCCCGAGAAGTCGTCACTTCCGGGAGGGGTCGCCTCGATGAACGGCCCCATCTCGGCGCGGACCTGATCGATCAGTTCGAGGTCGGCAAGGCCGTCGATGATCACCGCGCCGTCACGGCGCAGCACCGCTTCGAGTTCCTCGGCGGTGGCCATTGCCGGCACGTGGACGACGCTCACGGTTCGACGCTACCGAAACTGGCTGGGTCGCCTGGCACGGCGGGACGTTTCCCAGGTGCGAGACTCGACGATCGTGACGGCGATCATCGAAACGCGGGCACTGGTGATGCAGTTCCCGTCGACGCGGGCGCTTGACCGACTCGACGTGTCGATCCCCACCGGCGTCACGGGGTTGGTCGGGGCGAACGGTGCCGGCAAGACGACGCTGATCTCCCTGACGCTGGGTCTGCTGAAGCCCACCTCCGGATCGATCCATGTGCTGGGACTCGATCCGGACGCGCGAGGCCCCGAGCTGCGAGCGATGATCGGCTACGGCCCCGAGCGCAACGTGTTCCCCGATGACATGCGCGCGTACGACTACGTCCGACACCTCGCCGAGGTGAAGGGTCTGCCCCGTAACGAGGCGCGCAGCCGTGCGTCCGACTCGCTGTATCTGGTCGGGCTCGGCGAGGAACGGTTCAGGGCACTGGGGACCATGTCCACGGGCCAGCGCCAACGGGTCAAGCTCGCCCAGGCCATCGCCGCCGATCCACATCTCATCGTGCTCGACGAACCAACCGACGGCCTCGACCCCGTGCAACGCGACGAGATGTTGAACATCATCGTTCAGATCAACCGCAACTTCGGAATCGACGTGGTGCTCTCGTCGCACGTGCTCGAAGAGGTGGAGCGGGTCTGCGACCACGTGGTGGCGCTCGCGGAGGGACGCCTCGTGGCGCAGGGCTCGATGGCCGAACTCGCCGGCGCATCCGGCGGTGTCGAACTCGAACTCGTGGAGTTGGCCGACCGACCGGCTTCCATCGACGAGGTGGTTGCACTGCTGAGCGCCGCGGGCGCGGGGGTTCGCCGATCCGGTTCGACACTGTCGATCACGGGGATGCCCGACGACGATCTGTTCGATGTCTGCGCTCGATCGGTTGCGACCGCGGGCGCGCGAATCCGCAAGCTCGGCCAGCATCGGCGATCCCTCGACGACATCTTTGCCGGGCCGACAACGTCAGCATCGGAGCCACGATGAGCGGGCGCGGAGACGCTCAGATCGTCGAGCGTGGATTCCAGCGGTACGAGGGGCGACGGTCGGGTGTGCCCGGAGCGATTCGCAGTGTGGGTTGGGAGGCAATCCGAGCCACGCTCGGACTCGGTCGGCCCGCCCGGATGAAGATCTTCCCGGTGATCGCCGTCGTGATCGCCTACCTTCCGGCGATTGTGTTCGTGGGCATCGCGGTATTGATCCCTGGCGACATCCTCGAGCCGGAGGAGGTCGCCGACTACCCCGGCTACTACGGCTTCATCATCTTGGCGATCGTGTTGTTCGCAGCGCTCGTGGCACCCGAGGTCCTCGTGTCGGATCGACGCAACGGGATGCTGGCGATGTACCTGTCGACGCCGCTCGACCGCCGGACCTACCTCGTCGCCAAGGCGGTGGCGGTCATGGCGACTCTGGGATTGGTGACGCTCGGCCCACCACTGCTGTTGCTGGTCGGCTACACCGTCGAAGGTGCAGGTCCCGACGGTCTCGGGGACTGGATCTGGACGTTCGTGCGGGTGGTGCTGTCGGGTCTTGCGATCTCGGCGGCGCTGGCAGCCGTGTCGATGGCCGCGTCGAGCCTCACCGATCGACGCGCCTTCGCGGCGATCGGCATCGTGCTGCTCGTGTTGGCGTCGCCCATCCTCGCGACCGCCCTCGTCGAAGGGGCCGACCTGTCGCCGTCGTTTCGGCTCATCGACATTGCGTCGGTGCCGTTCGAGTTGGTGTTCCGCATCTTCGGCCAACGGGGAAACTTCCCTGAGCTGTCGACGTGGAGCGTGTTGCTGAGCAACCTCGTGTGGACCTGCGGCGGCATCGCAGTGGTGTGGTGGCGCTACTCGAAGCTGGTGATCGCCCGATGACCGAGCTCCCGCCGCCGGGCGCCGCGTTCGCTCCACCGCGCCCCGAGCACGTGCACGCACCCGCGCCACCGAGGGAACTGACCGGCATGATCGCGGTGAACGCGGTGTCGAAGTACTTCGGCTCGGTCGTTGCGGTCAGCGACGTGAGCTTCGCCGTGAACGAGGGGGTCACTGCGCTCCTCGGGCCCAACGGTGCGGGCAAGTCGACGTTGTTTCGCATGTTGTGCGGCTTGACGCCGCCGTCGCGTGGGTCGGTCGACGTACTCGGCTTCGACCCGCGAGATGATCGCGACGTGCGTGGGCGCGTGTCGCTCGTGCCGCAGCAGGACGCACTGTTCGATCACCTCACTGCATCGTCGTTCGTCGAGTTCGCGGCCCGGACGCACGGCGTGGTCGATGCACACCAGGCCGCGCAGCGGGCGTTGGCGCTTGTCGAACTCACCGATGTCGGCCTGAAGCCGGTCGGGCAGTTCTCGAAGGGCATGCGTCAGCGCGTCAAGGTCGCCGCCGCGCTCGTGAACGATCCCGAGGTGCTGATCCTCGACGAACCGCTCACCGGGCTCGATCCGGTCCAGCGCCGCAACATGATCGCCCTGTTCCATCGCCTCGGCGACGAGGGTCGATGTGTGCTCGTGTCGAGCCACGTGCTCGACGAGGTCGCCAGGCTCGGGTCGCGCGTGCTCGTGATCGCTCAAGGTCGTCTCGTGGCGAGCGGTGACTACCGCGACCTGCGTGAGTTGATGGACGATCGTGCGCACCGAATTCGCGTGGGCGCAACCGAACCGCGACGTCTTGCCTCCGCCCTGGTCGATCGAGGATTGGTCAGCGCGGTGTCGATCGAGGACCGCAACCTCGTTGTCGACACGCACGACGTCGACGCGTTCGGCCGCCAACTGGCGGCGATCGGCGTGGAGATCGGTGTGCGGCTCACCGAGGTGAGCCCGCTCGACGACGATCTGGAGTCGGTGTTCAAGTATCTGGTGGAAGGCCGATGACCGTCGCGAGCGAGGGTGCAGCGCGTCGCCACGTGGCACGTGCCGCGACGATCGCGTTGGTCTATCAGGTGGTTCTGCGTCAGCTCGCGAGTCGTGGGCGCATCATCGGGCTGTCGCTGCTTGCGTTGATCGCTCCGGTGTCGGGGTGGGCGCTGGGGAGTGCCGATGCGTCCCTCGACGATGCGGTGAACCTCGTGGCCAGCGTTGGCCTCGGGTTGGTGTTGCCGATTGTTGCGCTCGTGTTCGGTGGTGCTGCGCTCGGTGATCTCCGCGAAGACAAGACCCTCGTCTATCTGTGGTTGAGGCCGATGGATCGTTGGCCGATCGTGGTCGGAGCGGCGCTGGCCGCGGCGACGTTGGTCGCTCCGATCACGATCATCTCCATCGTTGCGGCAGCGATTCTCACCGGTGCCGGCAACGGGATCGTGGCGGGCACTCTGCTCGCAACGATCGTGGGGCTGATCGCGTACGTGTGCGTGTTCACGCTGTTCGGCGTGTGGCTCAAGCGGTTCATCGTGTGGGGTCTGGCCTACATCTTGATCTGGGAGGGCTTCATCGCTCAGGCCGGGGCTGGTGTGGCCCGCGTCGCGCTCCGCAAGTACACGCGGTCGATCCTGGTGGACCGCACAGGAGCCGACCTGGAACTCGCCGACTTCTCCCTGGCGATGGGCGTGATCGTTCCGCTCGTCGTTGCCGTCGCGGCGTTGGCGATCGCCGCCTGGCGCCTGTCGAACCAGGACATCGACTGAAGCGTGACGGGTGGCAGGTCGAACGTGACGAAGCCGATTCGCATCGGACACCAACTCTCGGGCCGTGACCACTCGTCTCCGATCGAGGCGGCGCAGCGCGCCGAGGAACTCGGCTTCGACATCGTGTTGGTTGCGGATCACGTCGGTTCGGGGTTGTCACCGATGCCGATGCTGGCCGCCATCGCCACTGTGACCAGCACGGTCCGACTCGGAACGTTGGTACTCAACAACGACATGCGCAATCCGGTACAGATCGCTTGGGAGGCGTCGTCGATCGACACGCTGTCCGGCGGTCGGTTCGAACTGGGGCTCGGCGCGGGCCACACTCCTCAGGAGTACGAGGCGACCGGGATCGAGCGCCACACCGCGGCCGACCGCAAGCGCCGGCTCGCCGAGAGCGTCGAGATCGTCCGAGCGTTGCTCGACGGCGAGAGCGTCGACTTCGACGGGGAATTCCATCAGATCGAGGCAGCGAGCATCGGCCGGTCGGTCCAGGAGCACCTCCCGATCCTCGTCGGAGGCAACGGCGATGCGCTGCTCGGCCACGCCGGCGCCCGAGCCGACATCGTCGGTCTGCAGGGACTCGGCCGCACGCTCGACGACGGTCACCGTCACGAGGTCAAGTGGAGCGCTCAGCATCTCGACCGCCAGGTCGAGCGGGTGCGAGCGGGTGCCATCGGTCGATTCGATGACCTGGAGTTCAACGCGCTGGTTCAGGTGGTGCAGATCACCGACGATCGTGACGGCGCACTCGCGACGATCTGCCAACGCGTCGACGGACTCACGATGGCCGATGCATCGGCCACGCCCTACGTACTCGTGGGGACGGTCGACGAGATCGTGACGCACATGACGGCGTGCAACGATCGTTGAGGAATCAGCTACTTCGCCGTGCGCGAGTTGGACGACTTCGGCCCTGTCCTGCGAGCCCTGCGCTGATCCCCGTCACTCGGGCGTCATGCGGCGGCTCGCGTTCGACGCAGTATCGGGTCGGCGAATCCCAGTGTGGCGTCGGCGAACTTCATCACCCGGCCCGCGGCTCCAGGGGTGGTGTTGTCGACGAGGTTTCCCATGACGGCCAGTGTGATGTTGGCGATCGCATCGGTGCTCACCGACAACCGCAGGCCCGGCTTGAGGATCCACGGATGTCCGATGAGGAACGAGAATCGGCGACCGGTGCGCAGGAACGAGTCGAATCGCTCACCGACGAGTTCGTCGTAGCGCTGAGGTGCGGTGGCCGGATCGTTGATGAACAGGTCGGCGGCGAGCATGCCCGACTCCAAGCCGTAGTCGATGCCTTCGCCGTTCATCGGATTGACCAGCCCCGCTGCGTCACCGATCGCGACCCAACCGGGGCCGTGGCGCCGCTGGGTTGACATCGGAAGGCGCCACGCGCGGGGCCGTTCGAGGTTGGGGCCGAGATCCCAGTCGCCCTGCACGAGGCGGCGGTACGACTCGAGCAGGGTGTTGAGGTTGAGCTTCTTGAAGCCCTTCATCGTCGAGAGCGCGCCGACGCCGATGTTCACGGTGCCGTCGCCCTCCGGGAACATCCAGCCGTAGCCTGGGATTGCCGTGCCGTTCTCGTCGGTCAACGACAGACACGCTTCGAGGTGGGCGTCGTCGTGGCGAGGGGTGGCGGCGTAACTCCGGATGGCGAGTCCGAACGGCTCGTCGGGCACCCGTTCGGCGCCGAGCATCCGTGCAACGGCCCCCTGGGCGCCCGCGGCCACGACGGTGAGTCCGGCGGTGACCGTGCGGCCTGCGG
>JBGTEH010000485.1:0-3030 GCA_041747915.1 Ilumatobacteraceae bacterium | reverse complement strand
AGTGTCTGTGGAAACTGAGCGATGGCATCGATTCGATGTCGATGATGCGCTTGTCGAACTCGCCACGTCACTCGACGGCTTGACGAGCGCGGATGCGCAACGTCGGCTCGTCGAGATCGGCGCCAACGAGATCGCCGAGTCGGGATCGATCAACCCGCTCCAACTGATCTGGGCGCAGATCTCCTCGGTGATGGTGCTGATCCTCATCGGAGCGGCGGCGCTGTCGCTGGCGCTCGGCAAACTGCTCGAAGCCGGCGCGATCGCAGCGATCGTCGTGCTGTTCGCCGCTCTCGGTTTCGCCCAGGAGTACCGGGCCGAGCAGGCGATCGCTGCGCTTCGGCGGATGAGCGTGCCGCTGGTGCGCACCCGCAGGGACGGCCGGGTCGTGGACGTGCCATCGGCAGAGCTCGTGCCGGGCGATGTCGTGATGCTGGACGCTGGTGCGATCGTGCCTGCCGATCTGCGTCTCGTCGAGGCGGCGAGCCTGCGGGTCGAGGAGGCGGCGCTCACCGGTGAGTCCGAGCCGGTCGACAAACAGACCGATGCGGTCGACACTGTCGAGACCGCACTTGGTGATCGGCGGTGCATGGCCTACAGCGGTACGCAGGTTGCTGCCGGCCGTGGCGTCGGCCTCGTCGTGGCGACCGGAATGCGGACCGAACTCGGCAAGATCGCCACATTGTTGCAAGACGTGGGCCGGGAGGACACGCCGCTGCAGGTGCGGCTGGATCACGTCGGCAAGCAATTGGCGGCGGTTGGCGTGATCGTCGCGGCGCTCGTTGCGTTGATGGGCGCTCTGGCCGGCGAGACGGCCTCTGACCTCGTCCTCACCGCCATCAGCGTGGCGGTCGCCGTGATCCCGGAAGGCCTTCCGGCAGTGGTGACGTTCACCCTGGCACTCGGTGCGCAGCGGATGTTGCGGCGCCAAGCACTGATCCGGCGACTCCCGGCGGTCGAGACGTTGGGCTCCGTGACCGTGATCTGCACGGACAAGACCGGCACGCTGACGCAGAACCTCATGACGGCCACGACGTTCGACGTCGCCGATCGAACACTGAACCTCGACTCGGATGCGAGCGAACGAATCCACGATTGGCCGACCGGTGCTCAGCTGATGGCAGTCGCCGGTGTGCTCTGCAACGACGGCCACCTGGAACTCGACACGCAGGGCACGCCGGTGTTGACGGGCGACCCGACCGAGACAGCGCTCCTCCGGGCCGCCCACGACGCCGGGCTCGACATCGCCACGACGCGCGCGCACGCGCCCAGGATCGGAGAGCGCCCCTTCGACTCGTCACGCAAGCGGATGAGCACGATCCACGACGGGTCGGCCGTTGATGTGGTCGCCACCGACCTTCTCGCCGGCGGCCAGGTTGCGTTTGTCAAGGGTGCCGTCGACGGGCTCGTCGACCGTACGACGGCGGTCTGGACCGACCACGGGCCGCAACCATTCGATGATGATTGGCGTCGCCGTGTCTTCGCCGCCAACGACCGCATGGCATCAAGAGGGATGCGCGTACTCGCGGTCGCCATGCGAACCTTCGCTCCCGACACCGCCGCCGCCGACATGGTCGGTGGCGCCGAAACCGAGCTCACCCTCCTCGGCCTCGTGGGGATCATCGACCCTCCACGACCAGAGGTGCGCTCGGCGGTCGCCCAGTGCCGCTCGGCGGGAATCCGCTCGGTCATGATCACCGGCGACCACCCGTTGACCGCCCTGGCGATCGCCCGCGATCTCGGCATGGTGCCGGCGGCCGATCCCGCGACGAACGTCGCCGCAGCGAAGTCGGTGCTGATGACGGGCCTCGACATCGACCGGGCAACCGACCACGAGTTCGACCAGGCCGTCGCCACCGTGTCGGTGTTCGCCAGGGTCACACCCGAGCACAAACTTCGCATCGTCGAAGCACTGCAACGCCAGCACCAGGTCGTGGCGATGACCGGCGACGGCGTCAACGACGCCCCAGCGCTGAAGCGTTCGGACATCGGCGTGGCGATGGGCATCACCGGGACCGACGTCTCCAAAGAGGCGTCGGACATGGTGCTGCGCGACGACAACTTCACCACCATCGTCGCGGCCGTCGAGGAAGGTCGAGTGATCTACGACAACCTCCGGAGGTTCGTGAGCTTCGCCGTCGCCGGCAACCTCGGCAAGATCATCGTGATGCTGGGATGGCCGATCCCATACCTGTTGACCGGTGCGGAGGTCGATGCGGCGGTTGCGTTGCTCCCGCTGCAACTCCTCTGGCTGAACCTGATGACTGACGGCTTGCTCGGGTTGTCGATGGGTGTCGAACCTGCCGAGCCGGGCGTGATGCAGCGAGCACCCCACCGTCCAGACGCGAGCCTGTGGGTCGACGGCCTGGGCCAGCGGACGGTCTGGATCGGTGTCTCCATCGGGCTCAGTGCACTCGGTGTCGGCATCTGGTACCACGAGAACGACATGTCGCAGTGGCAGACGATGATCTTCACGACGCTCGCCCTGATGCAAGTGTTCCAAGCCTTCGGCACCCGTTCGCAAACCGAGTCGCTCCGGCGGATCGGTTGGCGGTCGAACCCGGCACTCGTCGCGGTCGCTGCCTTCGTGGTGGTGCTCCAACTCCTCGCGATCTACACCCCGCTCAACGACCTGCTCAACCTCGAGCCGCTCACCGGGGTCGACCTGCTTGTCTGCGCCACGTTCGGTGTGGCGCTGCTGATCGCCCTCGAAGCGGTCAAGGCCCTCGAGCGCTCGCGTCGAAGGCCTCTCGTCGCCGTTGTGGATGGCGACCAGTCGGGTCAGCAAGAAAGCCCCCACCTTCCAAACCCTCAGCAGCCAGACCCCCAGGAGGTCAACTCATGAACTGTCCCATCTGCACCGACGAACGCCTCGTCCTGTCCGCACGGTCGGGCATCGAGATCGACTACTGCCCGGCCTGCCGGGGCGTGTGGCTCGATCGCGGCGAACTCGACAAGGTGATCGAACGGTCGTCCCCCTCGTCCCGGCCACAGCCTGCTCGCACCGACGACCGGGGCGACGACCGCAACCGC
>JBGTEH010000484.1:0-2256 GCA_041747915.1 Ilumatobacteraceae bacterium | reverse complement strand
CGGGGGCTCGAAGCAGGAAGCAAGAGGGACGCGGCGCGTGTTTGTCGGGGTCTACGAGCGACAGCTCGACGAACGGGGACGGGTGGCACTGCCCTCGTCGTTCCGGGGTGAACTCGGCGAGCAGTGCTACCTCTTCTTCGGTGACGACGGCTGCGTGAGCGTCCGCAGCGTCGAGACCTTCGACGAGCAGGCGGCCGAACTCGTCGCCAAGGCCAAGCGCGGCGAGATCACCCGCAACCGACTGCGCGCGTTCGCGTCGTCGGCGACCCACGCGACGATCGACAAGCAGGGCCGCATCACGCTCGACACACGCGTTCGTCAACACGCCGGCATCGAACCGCAGGCCGCCGTGGTCGTACTCGGGTATCTGGACCAGATCGAGATCTGGGACCCCGAGACCTACCGAACCAACGAAGCCGCCGGTCAACTCGAGATCGCCCGCGGATGATGAGCGAGCCGTTCGAGCACGCCCCGGTGATGCGCGACGAAATCGTCAGCGCTTTTGCAACGGTGCCCGCCGGCACCGTCGTGGACGCGACGCTGGGTGGTGGCGGCCACAGCGCCGCGCTGCTCGAATCCCGCGCCGATCTCGACGTCCTCGGGATCGATCAGGACGCCGACGCCCTGCGCGCTGCAACCGAGGCGCTTGCACCGTTCGGCGATCGCGTGCGCACGAGTCGACGCCGCTTCGACAACATTGCCGCCGCCCTCGACGAGCATCAGATCGACGCGGTCAGCGGGGCTCTGTTCGATCTCGGCGTGTCGTCGCCGCAACTGGATCGCGGAGAGCGGGGTTTCTCGTACCGCCACGACGGCCCGCTCGACATGCGCATGGATGCGGACCAGACCTGGTCGGCGGTCGACGTCGTGAACGGATACGCCGAGCGTGATCTTGCTCGCTTGATCCGCCGCTACGGCGACGAACGCTTCAGCGACCGTATCGCCAAGGCGATCTGCGCCGCCCGACCGATCCAGACGACGACGGAACTCGCCGCAGTCGTGACAACCGCGATCCCCGCGGCCGCTCGTCGAACCGGCGGGCATCCCGCCAAACGGACGTTCCAGGCCATCCGCATCGAGGTGAACGACGAACTCGGCGTGCTCCCCGACGCCATCGACGCCGCAGTCGACTCCACCCGCCCCGGTGGGCGCATCGCCGTGCTGTCGTATCACTCGGGCGAGGACCGCATCGTCAAAGAGCGTTTCGCCGCCGCCGCGGGAGCGTGTGCGTGCCCCGACGACCTTCCGTGCGTGTGCGGAGCGATCCAGACCGTGCGCATCGTGCGTGGCATCGCCAAGAAGCCGAACGCGGCGGAGCGATCCGAGAATCGGCGAGCAGCGTCGGCGCGCCTGCGAGTCGTCGAACGCATCGTGGCCACCCGCAAGAGCGATGGAATGCCGCTCATCGACGCCGACGCCGACACGCACACCGGCACGCCCACCGGCACCGAGCGCACAGGAGCCGACTGATGGCAGCCGTTCCACTCCTGCGTGACATCGAGACGAACCGCAAGCCGACGGTATCGGCGCGCCGATCGCGCGCCAGCGCTCCCGGATTGGCGGTGGTCGAACGGCGACGACGATGGCCTGCGCTGCTCGCCGGCGCGGCATGGACCGCAGTTTTCTTCGGATTGCTCGGCGCCGCAGTGTTCCACACGCAGTTGGCGGGCCGCCAACTGCGCATCGATCGCCTCGAGCGCTCGGTCGCTGCCGAACGGGAACGATTCGACGAACTGCGCTACGAGCGTGCCGAACTGCGATCTCCGGTTCGGTTGGCGGCTGCCGCCGGGGCGCTGGGAATGCAGCGCGGCGACGCGACCGAGTTCGTCGAGGTCGGCGCGCCGCTGCTCGCTGCGCAGATCGCTGCTGCCGGGGTGATCGACGATCGCGCCGTGAAGATCACCATCGACGTCGATCCGCTCGACCAGTTCCGTGCCGTGAAGACCGTCACCGAGGCGCTTCCGTGAAGCCCCGCACGACACGCTCGCACGCCACCGCCCGGCGACACGGTGCAGCGCCGACCGCCCGGCGTTCGTCCACATCGACCGAGCGGCCCACCGTGCTTCGGCAAGCGCTGATGGCCTGTCGCAACGGGGGAACCGTATCGGTCCCCGGCGTCTACGGCGGTTTAGTCGACAAGCTGCCGTTCGGCTCGATCGTGAACAAGGCGCTGACGATCAAGAGCGGCCAGACGCACGTGCAACATTACATGCGGCCGCTGCTGGAGCGCATCGAGAACGGCGACATCGATCCGTC
>JBGTEH010000483.1:0-4562 GCA_041747915.1 Ilumatobacteraceae bacterium | reverse complement strand
GGTGACGGGCGCTCATGCCGTTCACACCGACACCTGGGTGTCGATGGGTCAAGAGGACGACAAGCAGCGGCGCCTCCGACAGTTCGAGGGCTACACCGTCGACGAACAGATGATGGCGCTCGCTCACCCGAGTGCTGTGTTTATGCACTGTCTGCCCGCCTATCGGGGGATCGAGGTGACCGCCGAGGTGATCGACGGCTCACAGTCGGTCGTCTTCCAGCAGGGCCACAATCGGCTGCACGCCGCCAGAGGCGCGATGGCCTTCCTGCTCGGCGTCGGTGTCCCCGAGGCGAATTCGCGATGAGCAAGGTCCAGCGACAGACCACCATCAGCCGACTGATCGGCGAGCACGAGGTGACGAGTCAACCGCAGCTGATCGAACTGCTCGCCGAGCACGGCATCGACGCCACCCAGGCCACGGTGTCGCGCGATCTCGACGACATCGGCGCTGTCAAGGTACGTGTGCCGAGCGGCAACACCGTCTATGCGATTCCCGAGTTCGCGCCAAATCGGCTGGCACCCGTCGACCAACTCCGCCGGGTGATGGGCGAGTGGGTGGCCGAGGTCGCCCAGTCCGGCAACATCGTCATCCTGCGCACGCCACCGGGGTGTGCCCACGTGGTTGCGTCGGCCCTCGACCGCAGCCGGGTGGACGGTCTCCTCGGCACGGTTGCCGGCGACGACACGTTGATGTGCGTGTCATCGTCGACCGATGGTGCCTCCCTGGCGGCCGAACTGCGCGATCTGGCTGGACTGGACTGACATGTCCGATCCGACCCCGCACGATCCAACGCGACACGAGACGACCTCGAGTGGTCCGACGTCCGATTCGATCGGCACCGGCCGGACACTGTGGCACGGTCGATTCGCCGACGGACCGGCCGAGGCCCTCATGGAGTACACCGTCAGCCTCCCGTTCGATCGAACGATGTGGCGAGACGACATCGCCGGGTCGTCGGCGCACGTTCGCGGGCTCGCCCGCGTCGGTCTACTGAACGCCACCGAGTCCGGCTCGATCTTGTCGGCGCTCGATCAGGTCGAAACGGAGATGGAATCCGACACGTTCATGTTCGTCGCCAGCGACGAGGACATCCATACCGCCGTGGAACGCAGAGTCACCGAGTTGGCCGGGCCGGCCGGCGGAAAGCTCCACACCGCCCGCAGCCGAAACGACCAGGTGGCCACCGATCTGCGGCTGTGGTGCAAGCGCGAGCTGCTGGCCGTCGCCCGCTCGATCCACGACCTGCAGGCGGTACTTCTCGACCGGGCGCTCGGAGCCGGCGACACCTATCTTCCCGGCTACACACACCTGCAGCGGGCCCAACCGGTACTGCTCGCGCATCATCTGCTCGCTCATGGCTGGGCGCTGGCACGCGACGTCGATCGTCTGCTCGCCACGCTCGTTCGTCTCGACGTCTCCCCGCTCGGCGCAGGTGCTCTGGCGGGCTCGTCGCTGCCGATCGACCCCGTCGGCAACGCTTCTGATCTCGGCTTCGCCGGCGTGTTCGACAACAGCCTCGATGCCGTCAGCGATCGTGACTTCGTCGCCGAGGCGGTGTTCGACCTCGCGCTGGTCGGAATCCATCTCTCGCGCATCGGTGAGGAGTGGGTGCTGTGGACCTCCGGTGAGTTCGGCTTCGCCAAGCTCGACGACGGCTACGCCACAGGCTCGTCGATGCTGCCGCAGAAGAAGAATCCCGACATCGCCGAGTTGGCCCGCGGCAAGAGCGGGCGACTGATCGGCAACCTCACCGGGTTGCTGGCCACTCTCAAGGGCCTGCCGCTGGCCTACAACCGTGACCTCCAGGAGGACAAGGAACCGCTCTTCGATTCGGTCGAGCAGGTCACCCTCGCAGTGGCGGCGCTGACCGGCATGATCGCCACCGCCACCTTCGTCCCCGAGCGGATGCAGGCCGCCGCCGACGTGGAGACGATGGCCGCCACCGACCTCGCCGAGTATCTCGTGCGCGTCGGCACGCCCTTCCGCGAGGCGCACGCGATCGTCGGCGCACATGTTCGCTCGGCCCTGGCCGGCGATGGTTCGTTGCGCGATCTCGTCGCCGCCGATCCGTTGCTCGGTCCGGACGCGGCAGCCCTGGTCGGCCCCGGGGTCGGTGTTCGCATGCGTACGTCGCGTGGTGCCGGCGGTCCGGCTGCGCTGCCGACGCAGGTCGAGTCCTATCGGACGATGCTTGCCCGCGACGCGGAGCGCCTCGAGCTCTGAGCAACACGCCGCTCGACCATGCGTGGTTCGCCCGAGACGCCACAGACGCGGCGCCGGAACTGCTGGGCAAGCTGCTGGTCGTGAACCGCGGCGGTCGTTGCGTCAGTGGACGCATCACCGAGACCGAGGCGTACATGCGAGAGGATCTCGCCAGCCACTCGTTCAACGGGATCACACCGCGCAACGCCGTGATGTTCGGCCCGCCTGGGCGGCTCTACGTGTACCTGAGCTATGGAATCCATTGTTGCGTCAACATCGTGACCGGTCTCGACGGCGACGGCCAGGCCGTGCTGCTGAGAGCGGTGGTACCCGTCGAAGGACTCGACGTCATCCGATCCCGGCGTCGAGGTCGAGCCGATCGAGATCTCGCCAACGGCCCCGGCAAGCTCTGCGAGGCCCTGGGCATCACCCTGGCCGACAACGGGGTCTCGGTCACCGATCTGTCCTCGCCGATCCGGATCATCGGCGACGGAACGCCGCCGACGGAGGTGATCGTCGGCCCTCGCGTCGGCATCACCAAGGCCGTCGACACGCCCTGGCGCTTCCGCGCTCCGTGAACACGGCTGCTCGCCGATCAGCGCCAGTGGATCCAGAAACCGTGCGGATGGCACGTCGCAAGATGCTCCACGGTGCGTTGGCCGCGTCGCCACCGTGCCATCGAGAGCACCGTGCGGTGTGCGTCCTTCGGATCGGGGCCGTTCGGGAGCTCCGGAATCAGCGCAGGTGCTTCGGCGTAGACCCACGACAGGTCTCGGTCACTCCCGATCCGATCGAGTTCGGAGAGATAGGCGATCCGTTCGGCCGCCGTCAGGTAGTTCAACACCCATGTGTTGGTGACGACGGGGTGGACGTCGGCTCCGAAGCGAGCGATCGCCGGCGCCAGCGAGGTGACGGCGTCACCGGCCAACAGTTGAGGCGGATTCGTGCGGGCGAGTTCGATGGCGGCCACCAGGCGATGGAATCGATCGGCTTGGTCGGGCCAGACGCATGCTTCGAGCCAGCGGGCCTCGCCGGTATCGGTCACGTTGATGGGTGATCGGTCGATCCCGCATCGGGCAGTGATCGTGGGCATCGACCCCGGAACGGGCACCGACCCCGTCGTCGAGCATTCCAGATCCACCGTCGACTGATCACCGACGGCGCCCGTCACCCCGTCGGGGCCTCCGTACCGATAGTGGAACCGATCGAGCAACAGGTTCAGACCGCCGCTCGCTCCCACGTCGAGATGGCCGAGCGGACCGACCTCGGCGGCGATCAGCCCGAGTGCGGGAAGCAACAGGGAGCATCGGCCCACCTCGTTGGTCTGGGTGGTGCGCGTTTCGAGCAGGTGTCGTAGTGGGGCGGCGCGATCGTCGACGAAGCGCTTGAGCGTGGGTATCAGCGATCGGTCAGAAGGGTCCAGATGATCCGGTGTCAGGTTGGGATACCACCGTCGCAGCGGATGGCTCGGGTCGTCGAGCAAGAGTGCGTGGACCGCCGCGAACAGCAACACCGGAAGTTGCTGCGTGACCGGAGCGTGCAGGAGTAGCCGGTACATGTCGCGATCGCACGCGA
This sequence comes from Ilumatobacteraceae bacterium, assembly GCA_041747915.1. Lineage (GTDB taxonomy): Bacteria > Actinomycetota > Acidimicrobiia > Acidimicrobiales > Ilumatobacteraceae > Sva-07. The sequence goes on along the minus strand of JBGTEH010000483.1, from coordinate 784 downwards.
CGCCAGCCGACATCGCCGCGTACAGGGGTGCTCGGGGATGCGAGCTGCTGGCGAAGTCGGCGAAGTCACGCTCCAACACCGCATCGGGCGTCGAATCAACGCTGGGGGCGGACACGGCGCGACAGTACCCTGAGGCTCCGTATGGCTGGCACCGATCTCATCGCCGAACTCGAGGAACGCAACCTCATCCACGACTCGACCGACCGTGACGCGTTGCGAGGCGCAGTGGCCGAGGCGCCGGTCTCGATCTATTACGGCTGCGACCCGACGGCCGACAGCCTGCACCACGGAAACCTGATCGGGCTGATCATGCTGCGCCGCTTCCAGGATGCCGGCCATCGGCCGATCGCCCTGGCGGGCGGCGCGACGGGGATGATCGGCGACCCCAGCGGTCGCTCGGACGAACGCAACCTGCTCGACGACGAGACGTTGAACCACAACGTGGCTGCGATCAAGGAGCAGATCGGCCGGATCGTCGACATCGACGCTGATCGCGGCGCACTCGTCGACAACCGTGATTGGACGCAGCCGATCACCGTGCTGGAGTTTCTCCGTGACGTCGGCAAGCACGTGACGGTCAATCAGATGCTGGCGCGTGAGAGCATCAAGCTGCGGGTCAACTCCGAACACGGCATCTCCTTCACCGAGTTCTCGTACATGCTCCTGCAGGCCAATGACTACCTGTGGCTGCACGACGATCTCGGCTGCACGATCCAGATCGGCGGCTCCGACCAGTGGGGCAACATCATCGCCGGCGTCGATCTCATCCGCCGCAAGCGTGGCG
>JBGTEH010000482.1:0-2205 GCA_041747915.1 Ilumatobacteraceae bacterium | reverse complement strand
GCGTCGGCCAACCGGGACGGCTCGACGATGCGCGTCGCTCGCGGCGGCCTCGTCAGCCATGCTGCCGAGAGGGCCGCAGACAACACGACGACCGCCCCCACAGCGAGGGCGCCCGCGCCCAACACCATCCAATCCGCTGACAGCCCCGAATCAGGTTCAGCCCTGCGCGCCAGGCCAACGGGCATCAGGGGTGAGGCCAGCCAGGCGAGGAGAGGTGCCAAGAGCGCGCCACCTAGGGCGATCGGTGCTGCTGTCAGCGTGAGTCCCAAGCGGCGCGCCGCTCGCGTCGCCCCGAGGTGCTGCATTCCTTCTTGGTCACGTCGCGCGCTTGCGACGTGGCGCCCCACCGCTTGCGCGACCACAATGAGAGCAAACGCGGCTGCAACCATGGCGAACACCGCAAGCCCCCAGGCAATGGCTGAGATCGCTCCCCGCGCCGCCCTCGCGCGCGCATCGAACGTCAGAGTGTCGTAGGCCTGATCGTCCGGCACGGTCGCATCGACGGCAGCGCCGAACTCTTCGAGAGTCGCGTCGTCGTGCAGATCCATCGCAAGGTATGTCGTGAACTCGTCGACCCGACCCTGGACAATGTCGTACAGCGCCGCACTGGCGACGAAGCGACCGCCGACGCGGGAGATCAAGTCGTCCGGACTACGAACGACGCCAACGACGCGCAGCGCAAGAACCGGTCCTTCGGCAGGAAAGTAGCGCTCATCTTGCACCTGTGTCGGTGACAGTGTTGCGATGGATACCCGGTCGCCAACATCGAGACCGCTACTGGCGGCGGTGGTCTCGTCGATGGCCACCTCATCGGGATGAGTCGGCAGAGGTCGACGACCCCGCATCAAGCGGTCCGCTTCGATCTCGTTGCCGAATCGGTCGTCGCGTGCAAGCCAGAGACCCAAGTCGACCTCGATACCCTCGACGATCGCAAAGACAACCGTGAACGCACCGGAGTTCTCCACCATCGGCAACGCAGCGATCTCGGCCGAAATTTCGGCATCGACCGAACCGACGTCGACGAACACGTCGGATGCCTGAGCGGTGCGCGCCAATCGGTCGAAGCTGGTCGCCGCACGACGAGCGCCGGCCATTGCCACGAGGACGAAACCGCCGGCAACGGCCGTCAACAGTGTCAGAGCGACCAGCGACCGGGCGCGACGACGCCAATCGGACCGCACCCACATCGCGATCGCGATTCGCACCACGCCATCGGACACCATCACGTAACGAAACGCAATGTTGCCTGCAGCACCGCCGCGAGGGTGCTAACACCCCGGGGCGGTGGCCGTACCGATTACTCCAAGTGGGTATGAGGTCCATCGCAGTGTCGTCGGCGGCACAGTCGGGGGTCCTACGAGGACCCGGTGCGAGCGAAGCGGCAGACTCTGGTCTGCGGAGGATGCGAACTGTGCGCACATGATGTTCGCGTTGGTGTACGGCGGGCTGGAGCGGCGCGCTTGATTCGGCCCCGTTCGGCCACACGTCTTCGCCGGCATCGTCGTCCCAGAACGTGACGAACCAGTTGAGAGCAAGGGTGGCGAGTGCCGCCACAGGGAGCACCAATCCAATCCACCGCATCGAGCGCACGGCCGTACCGTGGTCAGCGCGCACCAATAGGAGCTTCATATCATGCGTAGTGAGCGGTCGGATTGCTCGACTTCGACGCACATCACTCGCGGGCGCGCCGGCGGGCTCAGAGCTGAAGCACTTCGGTCGTGCAGGTTGTCATCGGGGCGTTTGCCAGCCGTCTGTCGGAGGTGATCAGTGGACAGTCGAGTGCCTCTGCGAGCGCGATATAACAGGCGTCGTAGGCGGTGATGTTGGCTCGTAGCTCGAACGCTCGCACCATCAGCGGCCCGACAGGGAATCTTGTGATCGGCAACGCCGAGAGATCGTCAACGGCGGTCCGGAATCGGTCGTCGGAGAGATCGCCGGCCATCCATCGGCGCCGAAACACGGAGACTGTTTCGACATCCACGAGGTCGGGCGCCGAAACAGCCGATGCTGCCGCGAGCCGGGCGCGGGCGAGTTGCCCGGCATCTTCATCGTCGCCGACCACGTTGGCGAGCACTGACGCGTCGACGACGATCATCGGCGAGCATGTTCATCGCGGAGATCGTCGACGGCGGTCTGTAGTCCGACTCGTCCACCGGACCGTTCGGCGATCCGCTCGATGACCTCGGCGATGGTCGGCGATTGCGC
>JBGTEH010000481.1:0-2725 GCA_041747915.1 Ilumatobacteraceae bacterium | reverse complement strand
TGCGCTCGACCTCGGTGCTCGAACGATCGTCGTGCCGATGGTGGAGACGGCCGACCAGGCGCGATCGGTCGTCGCTGCGACGCGGTATCGCGGGGGCACACGCGGCGTGTCGTCGGCCCGAGCGGCGCGCTGGGGTCGCATCGCCGACTATCACGCCGAGGCTGATGAGGAGATCTGCGTCATCGTGCAGATCGAGTCGGCGACGGCGTATGCCGACATCGAGGCGATCTGATCCGTCGAAGGCGTCGACGGCGCTTTCGTCGGCCCGATGGATCTGGCGACATCGCTCGGTCATCCCGGCGGTGGCACTCTGGCCGAGGTCGTCACGATCGTCGAGCAGACCATCGCCCGGATCGCTGGAACCGGAACCGCCGCGGGTGTGATGGCGACCAGTGCCGAACTCATCGAGCGCTACATCGCTGTCGGCGCCCGCTTGGTGACAGTCGGCGTCGACACCACCATCCTCGCCACCGCCACCACCGCCCTCCGCAACTCTCTCCCACCACCACCTCCACCCAACGCAGAGCGATGAGGTTCTGGTCCGCCCGCCGCACCAGAACCTCATCGCCTCGACTCAGAAGGCGGGTTGCGTCGAGGCCGGCGGGATATCTTGGATCTGTGAGCGGTGAACAGTTGCCGGGTGGGGTCGTCCACGAACTCCCGATCGACCTGCGCGACACGTTGGTCTCCAGTTCCGCCGCGCTCGACGCGTGGAACGACATCACACCGTTGGCTCGCAACGAGTTCATCTGCTGGGTCGACGATGCCAAGACGCAGGTCACCCGTGAACGCCGCATTCGCCGCACCCGCGAGGAGCTGGAGGAGGGCCAACGTCGACCGTGCTGCTGGCCCGGGTGTTCTCATCGCGAGCGAACAGGCACGTAGCCGTGGTCAGCTGCTGGCATTGATCGCCCACGACCGGGCGAAGGCGGATCGCTGGTGACCCGCACGCGCAGCGAATATCGGTTGTCTCCGATCCAGACCTCCATGTCTCGCGCACTCGATCTCGGTCAGCCCGACGAGTCGCAGCGAGACGCGCTCGCCGCGCTCATGCTCGATGCCTACCGCTACACCATCGACGACGAAGGCGAGGACCTCGCCGATGCGTTGGCCGCGGTCGACCAGTACTTCGCGTCGATCGTTCGACCGCACTCGTTCGTCGTGTTCGACGGCGCCGTGCCCGTGGCGTTCTCGTTCGTCGTGGTGGTGAACGACCTGCACTACGTCGATCCGGTCGTCGTGTCCGCCGATCGAAAGCGCCAAGGGGTGGGCAGAGCCGCGGTTCAGCACTGCCTTCGATCGCTTGCCGCCGACGGCGTGAGCGAAGTCGGCGCGACCATCACCGACGGCAACACCGCCTCCGAAGCCCTCTTCATCGGGCTGGGTTTCTCCCGACACGGGTCGTGGCCGTAAAGGCGATTCTCAGTTGACGTCAGCGCACGAGTGCGCGATAACTCGACTCCCGCCGATGCCCCCGCCCAAGCGATGAGATTCCGGCGCGCCGATCGCACCAGAACCTCATCGCCCGACCGACCGCACGACTGCGATGAGATTCGGGGCCGCCGGCCGCACAAGAATCTCATCGCATTCGACTGTATGAGCATCATGGACCAGCCGCGACCACTCCCCCGCCCTCGATGGCGCCCTGACCTCACTGAGATGTCGCCCGGGATCCCGACCCCCGTCAACACGGTCATCAGAGGTTCGGTGGACGGCGCACCAATGAAGCGTCGGCCCCACCTCGACACAACAGTCGCAACCGGGGACGGACGTGGCACGGTCGGTCCTGCGGGTCGCTGATCAACTCGCCGGGATCTACCCGGACTGCTGCGTGTTGTCGGGCACGCAGACGGAGGGAGCGGTTCGGGTGACCGCCACGTCGTGGGGTGGGCCTCGCTGGCTGCTCGGTCTCCCCGGATTCGCACTGGTCGCCGGGAACCTCCCTCGACACGAACACCTCACCATTGCGCTCCCAGTCAGCGACCGGGTGTGGAAGATGTGGCGATTCCGCGACGTCGCTTCCTCGGCGATCTTGGCCGCTGGCGTCGTGGTTTTCTGGATCGGTGTGGTCACGGCGACACCGGGACTCGCTGCGTTCGGACTGCTGATCGGTGTCGGCGCTGTTGCCTATCGGGCCCGAGCGCACCACAACTACTGGTTCACCTGCATCGTCCAGCCGGCAACGTCGACGATCGTGGTCGAACCCACCCATCAACGCTTCGATGAGCAGGCGCGCGCGCTGTTCATCCGAACCCTGCCTTGATCGGCTGTCGATCCCCGCACCCGGCGCGAGCGATGCGTTTGGGGCGCGCTTTCGGTGACCCGTGCCGCACAATTCGCGCCGCAAACGGGGTGGTGGACCAGATGCGCGCGGTCGTGGAATGCTGGGTGAATGCCGCTTCGGACGACGACGATCGAGCGGACGACGATCTTGCCGAGCTCTCCATCGCTCGTGTTCGCCGTGGTCAACTCACCGGAGACCGCACCGTTGATCGATCCGCCGCTCGCGAATGGCGAGCGGATGTCCGACCAATCGGGGTGGGTACGCGCTTCAGCATTCGTGGCCGCCTGGGCGCCGTGCCGAGTCGTGGGATGAGTGAGGTGGTGACGTGGGATCCGCCGTCGCTCGCGGAGTTCCGCAGCGTCGTTCCGACCTGGCCGCTTCGCATGACCGCGCGTCACCGATTCCAGGACCACTCTGATGGCGGAACGATCTACACATGGG
>JBGTEH010000480.1:0-4959 GCA_041747915.1 Ilumatobacteraceae bacterium | reverse complement strand
GCCGCGTTGGTGGTCTTGCCCGAGCCCTGGAGGCCGGCCATGAGGACAACCGTCGGGGGCTTCGACGCGTAGGTGATCGACAGAGTCTCTCCACCGAGCGCGCGGGTGAGTTCGTCATTGACTGCCTTGACCACCTGCTGAGCGGGGTCGAGCGCCGACGACCGAGTGGCGCCGATGGCGACCTCGCGGATCCGGTTGCAGATCGAGCGGACGACGGTGACGTTGACGTCGGCTTCGAGGAGCGCCGTGCGGATCTCGCGCATCACCTCGTCGACGTCGGCTTCGGTCAGACGACCCTTACCCCGGATCTTCTTGACGATGCCTTCGAGTCGAGTGGAGAGATTGTCGAACATCAGGTTGGAGGCTACCGAGAATGGGGCGCTGGGTCAGCAGACCCCGCGTCTCATTCGCCCTGGGCTTAGTTGCGGGGGACCTCGTTCCAGGGGCCGGCCTTGTCGACGCGCGGCTCACCGGGGAGGCCGAGGACCTGTTCGCCGATGATGTTGCGCAGGATCTCCGACGTTCCACCCTCGATCGAGTTGGCTCGCACCCGCAGGAACGAGTAGCGGGTGCCGTGCATCGTGCCGGTCACGTCCAGGTCGCCGGGGCGGCGGAACGTGTAGTCGTAGCCGACGAGCGCATCGGCGCCCATCAGGTCGATGCAGAACTCGTACAGACCCTTGTTCAGCTCCGAGAACGCCAGCTTGGCGATCGACATCTCGGGGCCCGGGTTTCCCGCCTTGGCGTTCTCGCCGGCGCGTTCATTGGTGAGGCGGCCGACCTCGGCCTCGACCCACCATTTCATGAGGGTGTCCTTGCGGGCGCCCGTCTGCTCGGACGGATCCAGGGTGCGCCAGATGTCGACGGCGTCGTTCGCCGCAGCTCCACGCCGTCGAACCGACCCACTGCCCGCTCCCTCGCCCGTGCCGATGGCGTTGCGCTCGTTCATCAGGGTGGTGAGGCTGGCCCGCCATCCCTCGCCCACCTCGCCGATGCGGTGAGCATCGGGCACTCGGACGTCGGTCATGTAGACCTCGTTGAACTCGGCTTCGCCGGTGATCTGACGCAGCGGACGCACCTCGACCCCGGCGGCGTGCATGTCGAGCGCGAAGTACGTCATGCCCTTGTGCTTGGGAGCCTCGGGATCGGTCCGGGTGACCAGCATTCCGAAGTCGGCGAGGTGGGCGAGGGTGTTCCACACCTTCTGACCGTTGACGATCCACTCGTCGCCGTCGCGTTCAGCCCTGGTGGCCAGACCCGCGAAGTCCGACCCTGCTCCCGGCTCGGAGAACAGCTGGCACCACACCTCCTCGCCGGTGTACATCGGGCGCAGGAAGCGTTCCTTGGCCTCGTCGCTGCCGTGCGTGACGATGGTCGGCCCGGCGAGCGCCATGAAGAACGTGATCGGCTCGGTCGGCTTCGACCCCGCGGCCCGCAGGCGCCGATCGACGAGCCGGTTCAACTCCGGTCGCAGCCCGAGGCCGCCGTAACCCTTGGGAAAGTGCACCCACGCCAGCCCCGCGTCGTATCGGGCTCCACGGAACGCGGTGTTGTCCATCGACTGCGGGTCGTTCGCAGCCAGGAATGCGTCGATCGCGCCCTCGACCTCCCGCGTCTCCGGATCGGTCGAGGTTGCCGGCAAGTCGGTGACAGTCATCCCCCCAGTCTGCCAGCCCACCCCCACCCCGAAAAATGTGCTGGATCGTGCGCTGGGCGGGCACGAGAGCGCACGTTTCGAAAGGTCGGCCGAAATGTGCGCTGTTGAGCCCGCTCAACGGGCATTTCAGCGCAAATTTCGGGACGGGCTGCTGGAGGGAAGGGCTAAGGGGCGACGAGGGCGGAGACGAACTCGGCGGGATCGAAGACGATCAGGTCGTCGATGGTCTCGCCGACGCCGACGAGCTTCACCGGGATGCCGAGTTCGGTCTCGATCGCGAAAACGATGCCGCCCTTGGCCGAGCCGTCGAGTTTGGTCAGCACCACGCCGGTCACGTCGGTGGCCTCACGGAACTCGCGAGCCTGGGTGAGGCCGTTCTGGCCGGTGGTCGCATCGATCACCAGCAGCGTCTCGGTGACCCGCCCCGCACCCTTCTCGGCGACACGGCGAACCTTACGCAACTCGTCCATCAGGTTCGACTTGGTGTGCAGCCGACCGGCCGTGTCGGCCATCACCAGTTCGATGCCACGCGCAGCGGCGCGTTCGACGCCGTCGTAGATCACCGCGCTCGGGTCACCGCCCTCGGCGCCCCGAACGATCTCGGCGCCAGACCGCTCGGCCCACGTCGTCAACTGCTCGGCCGCAGCGGCGCGGAACGTGTCGCCGGCGGCGAGCAGCACCGTGCGACCGTCACGCATCTGCTGGTTCGCCAGCTTGCCGATCGTGGTGGTCTTGCCGACACCGTTGACCCCGACGAACATCCACACGTTCGGACCGTCGGCGTCGGCGTCGAAGGCCAGCGTGCGATCGGATCCGCCAAGGCGCAACACCATCTCGGCCTCGAGTTCGTCGATCAGCCCCTGCGGTTCGGTGACCTCCTTCGCCGCAACCTTCGCCCGCAGACCGTCGATCAGCCCGGCGGTGACGCCGACCCCGACGTCGGCGCGCAACAGCGCCTCCTCCAGTTCCTCGAAGCTCTCCTCGGTGATCGCCGACCGGCCGAGCACTCCGCCGAACGCGCCGGTGAAGGCCAGCCGGGCCTTGGCCAGACGATCGCGCAGCGACGCCGGTGCGACGGGCCGTTTGTCGACGAGCACATCGGCGCCATCGGGCGCATCGGGCTCGATCTCGGGCGGCGGGGTGGTCGGTTGCGCCGGCCGTGCCGGTGGAGCCTGCGTCGCCTCCGAATTTCGGCGGCTGACGACGATCACGCCGATGCCGAACGCAATCACGGCGATCGCCAGGATCAGAAAGAGAATTTCGATACCCATCGACGGCGACGCTACCGGCCGAGGCCGACATCAGGCCGATGCGCTCGACACGCGCTCGGTGACGACCTTGCTCGATCCCCCGGGCTGCATGCTGACGCCGAGCAGACAGTCGCCGGCCTCCATCGTGCGCTTCTGGTGCGACACGACGATGAGCTGAGCGTCCTTGCGGAACTCCTGGATCAGGCCCAGGAATCGATGCAGGTTCACGTCGTCGAGCGCGGCTTCGACCTCGTCCATCACGTAGAACGGCGACGGACGCGACCGGAACACGGCAAACAGATAGGCCAGCGCGGTCAGGCTGCGCTCGCCACCGGAGAGCAGCGACAGCTTCTTGACGTTCTTACCGCTGGGCTTGGCCTCGACCTCGATGCCGGTGTTGAGCATGTCGTCGGGAGCGGTGAGCGTGAGTTTGCCGACTCCACCAGGAAACAGCAGCCCGAACAGCTCAGTGAAGTTCGCTGCGACGTCGTGGAACGCCGACGCGAACACGTTCTGGATCTCGGCGTCGACGGCCGCAATCACACGTGACAGCTCGCGGCGCGTGGAACGCACATCCTCGAGTTGCTCTTCGAGGAAGGTGTGGCGCACCTGGAGTTCGTTGAACTCCTCCAACGCCAGCGGATTGATCGGCCCGAGCAGCCGCAGTTCACGCTCGAGTTCGCGGACGCGCCCAGCAGGAGTGGCTCCGTCGGGGAGCACCGGGAGCACAGCCGCCTCGGCCACCGCCGGCTCGATGTCGAGTTCACGGCGCAGCGTCTCGATCGTCGTCTCCAGGCGCAGCCTCGCCTCGGCTTCGCCGAGTTCGGCCTGCCGCGCCCTCTCGCGGGATGCATCGAGTGCGTGCTCCTTCTCGGTGCGGGCCCGCCGATGCCGGTCGAGTTCGGTCGTCAGGCTGCGCACCTCGTCACTCTGGCGGCGACGCTGTTCGATCAAGTCGATGTGGAGCACTTCGACGACGTCACGGTGACGCGCCACGATCTGCGCGATCCGGTCGATCGCGGCGATGTCGCGCTCGATCGTGACCCGTCGACCTTCGGCCGCCTCGCGTGCCTCGGCATCGGCCGCCAGCCGCTTGTCGGTCTCGTCGAGGCGTCGCTCGAGGAGCTGGCGCCGCTCGAGCAGCCCGGCGTTGCTGACTTCAAGATCCTTGCGACGTGCGGCCAACGTCGCCGAACGCTTCTCCATGTCGGCGCGCAGCTCGCCACGAGCGCGGGCGGCGTCGACCTCGGCCTGTTCGTCGGACTCGAGAGCAGGGAGCAGCGCCTGCAGCTCGGCGATTCGCTGGTCGTCGCGTTCGATGTTGGCCGTGAGGTCGGCGATGGATCGATCCAGGTTGGCGAGCTCGGCGAGAACCTCGCGGTGCTCGCGCTGCGATCGGGCAAGACCCTCCGACGCCGCACTCAACTTCGCATCGTTGGCGTCGAGGCGCTTGGTGAGGTCGGCCTCGAGCGACCGCGCCGACTGCAGAATGCGTTCGGCGTCCGCAACGGCCTCGGCCGCCCGGGCGAAGTCGTGCTCCGCCACTGTGACCTGCTCGATTGCGTCGTCGAGCGCGGCGGCGGTTGCTCCACTGCCCGCCGCGCCGACACGCCACCCGCTGAGCCCGAATCGGTCGCCCCCTGCGGTCACGATCACCGCCTGCGGATGAGCGAGCGCTGCATCCACGGCGTCGCCGACATCGTCGATGCGTACTGCGGCACCGAGGAGTCCGTCGAGAAGAGTGCTCACCCCGGGACGGCCCGATCGAGCGTGCGGTCGTACGGCGTCGCCGATCCTCGGTGCGGCTGGGCTGGCGGGCCGAGCTCCGAGTGCGATCACGGCCCCGCTCGTATCGGAGCTGCGCAACGCCGTGAGCGCTCGACGACCAGCGGCGGGGTCGTCGACGACCACTGCGGTCAGCGACTCGCCGAGCGCGGCTTCGACGGCGGGCGCCCACCCGTCGTCGATCTCGATCAAGTCGAGCAGCGTGCCGAGCACCCCGTCGACTCCGGCCAGACGTTCGGCCCCCGCCCGGGCGCGAGCGGCGTCGAG
>JBGTEH010000479.1:0-2547 GCA_041747915.1 Ilumatobacteraceae bacterium | reverse complement strand
GTTGACGACGTTGGACCCCTTGCCTTTCGGCAGCGACTGCTCGACCATCACCTCGGACATCGACGGTTCCTCGACGCTGGAGCGCGCATTGCTCGCCGAGAGGGCGAACACGAAGATGCCCACGCCGACCGCGGCGGCCACGGCGATGCGCATCGGTGCGGCGATCGACGGTGCGCGGTGACGCCACGATCTCGGCAGGAACCTCAACACGAGCACGAACAGCACCGTGCTCAGCGTCTCGATCGAGAATTGGGTGAGGGCGAGGTCGGGGGCCCCGCGAGCGACGTACAGTCCGGCCATGGCATAGCCGACACCGCCCAGCATCAACGCGGCTGCGATGCGGTGCCGCACGATCGAAGCGCCGAGAGCGGCGGCCACCATCACGGCGACCAGCACGACATGGATCGGCTCCTCCACCCACTGCGGAAGCGGCCCGATCTCGGTGGCGAACGCTGCTGCGGGGACGAGTGTGACCGTCAGAACGATGATCGCGATGTAGATCGGGAGTGAGCCGTTCTGGACCGTGGCGGTGACTCGAGTGGCCGTCGCGCCGAGCCCCCGCAGGATTCCCAGGTATCCCTTCTCGCCCGACGGCACCCAGCCAATCGCGTTGCTCGCGCGTCGTTGGGCGCGTGCGACGGGCGATCGGAACACCGTGAGCACCACACCCGACACGATGATCACGACCGACAGACCGAGGGCGGGATTGATCCCGGCGAACAGGTGGAGGGACTTGGGTTCCGAACCCGGATACAGAGCGGTCGTGGCACCTTCGACGAGGCCGTCGAGCAGCCCCGGCACGAGTCCGAACACCACGGTCGCCCCGGTGAGCACCACCGCCGGGCCGACGAAAACGGCGCTCGGTGCGTGGGCCGCACGCGACACCACCGTGCGATCGGGGTCGCCGAACGCGCCGAAGATTCCCAGTACGAATCGCGCCGAATACGCAAAGGTGAGGATCGACGCGAGCACGATCACGACGAGCACCGCCGTCGCACCAGCGAAGTCGCCGTACTCGACGTAACCGTCGAGCGCCTTCTCCTTCGCAATGAACCCGAACAGCGGAGGGAGACCGGCCATCGACGCTGCGCTCACGACCGCCACGACCTTGACGACCAGCCACGATTGCCCGAAGCCGTGCAGTTCGGTGATGTCGCGCGTCCCTGTTTCGTGGTCGACGATGCCGACCACCATGAACAGCGCTGCCTTGAACGCCGCATGAGCGAGGATCAGCACGAGGCCGGCCTCGGCGATGTGGTACTCGCCGACGCCGAGCAGCAGCATCATGAAGCCGAGTTGGCTCACGGTGCCATAGGCGAGGAGCAGCTTGAGGTCGGTCTGGCGCAGCGCCCGCAGGCCTCCGATCGCCATCGTCGTCGCACCGATCACCATCACGACGAGGCGCCAGTTGCCCGTCATCGCGAACATCGGTGCGAGCCGGGCGACGAGGTAGACGCCGGCCTTGACCATCGTCGCCGAGTGGAGGTACGCGCTCACCGGCGTGGGTGCGACCATCGCCGCCGGCAACCAGCTGCTGAACGGTGCCTGCGCCGATTTCGTGAACGCACCGACGAGCACGAGGATGATGCCGACGTTGACCGCACCACCGCTCGGCGGGTCGGCGAGAAGTTCCGACATCTGATACGTACCGCCGGCCTGGCCGATGATGATCAGTCCGGCGAGCAGGACGAGACCGCCGGCACCGGTGATGAAGATCGCCTGCATCGCTGCGGCACGGGCGCGCGGGTTGGTGTCGTCGTTGCCGATCAGGAGAAACGACGTCACCGAGGTGAGTTCCCAGAAGATGAAGAGCGCGATCAGCTGGTCGGACAGCACGATTCCGAGCATCGATCCGGCGAACAGCACGAGGACGCCGGCAAGGCGCGCGAGCCCCGGCTTGTCGTGGCTGAAGTAGCCGATCGAGTAGATGCAGATCAACAGGCCAACGCCCGAGATCACCGCCACCATCAGTAGGGCGAACGCATCGAGGCGCAGGTCGACGTCGATGCCGAGATGCGGAATCCAGGCGAACGACTCGCTGAGCGCTTCACCGTCGAGCACGCCCGATGCCTTCGAGGCCGCCCAGAGCAACACCGCCAATGGAGGTACCGCGGCGAAGAGGAATGCCTGACGGCCGAGCGTGCGTCCCGCCGCGACGATTCCGATCCCGACGACGAGATGAAGGAGCAGGAGGATGAACATGCGTGAAGTGGGGGCGACGCCGAGGACCTCGCAGGTCCCGCGACGATAGGTCGCCCGGCTCACGAGCGTGGAACCAACCGTGATGACTTTGGCGTTGTTACCGCTCGGTAGCTAATTTGCGCGCATGGGAAACATCCGTACCGTCGGAGTCATCGGATCGGGGATCATGGGGTCGGGGCTCGCGGAAGTCGCCGCCCGCGCCGAGTTCGACGTCGTCGTCCGATCGCGTACACAGGCCCGCGCCGACGCCGTGCTGGCGGGCCTCGATGCCGGCCTCGCCAAGCAGGTCGCCCGGGAACGCCTGACCGACGACGACAAGACGGCGATTCTCGGGCGCATCACGGT
>JBGTEH010000478.1:0-4569 GCA_041747915.1 Ilumatobacteraceae bacterium | reverse complement strand
CTCCGAGGCGGCGGCCGACGTCGGGGTGCTCGACGAGATCACGGATCGCAGCGATGAACGCTGCCGGGTCGTCGGGCGCCACAGCGATGCCGCCGCCGGAGGCCAGGAGAATCGCCGGCACCGCTGTACCGGGGTCGATCGCCGCCACGACGGGCCGACCGGCGGCCATGATCGAGTAGGTCTTCGACGGAACGCTGACTCGTCCCAGCCCGGCGCGCAGCGGAACCACGTGGACATCCCCGGTCGCCAACAGTTCTCCCAGCCGAGACGTCTCGATGTAGTCGGCCACGTGCAGGTTCACCAGACCACGCGCGGCCTCCTCGATCGAGCCTCGCGCGGCGCCCTCACCGTTGACCAGGAACGTCGTGTCGGGCAGCGCCCTCGCGGCGGCCACGACGAGTTCGAGCGACTGTGAGAAGCCGACATTGCCTGCGTACAACACGACCTGGCCGTCACCGAGGCCCAGTTGGCGACGGTACGGGGTCAGACGGTCGCCCGGCACGATCACCTCGGTATCGACGAAGTTCGGGATCACATGGACCCGCTCCGCCATCGCCACGGGAATCTTGCCGATCACGTTGTCGCGGAGATCGTCCGACAGCACGGTCACTGCGTCGGCCGCTCGGTAACTCAGCCGTTCGAGCCATCCAGCAGCGGCGATGAGCCGACGGTTCGTGATCGCCCCGGTCTGCACGGCCGCATCGGGGAACACGTCTTGGATGTTGAAGATCAGGGGTGCCCGCCGGACGCGGCTGGCGACCCAAGCGGTGAGTCCCAGCGTGAGCGGTGGTGACATCGCGACGACCGCGTCGGCCCGACGTGCCCACCCGCCGACTCGAAGGCACTGGACGCCGGCGAGCACCGAGAACCCGAGGAATCCGACGGCCCGGCGAACCAGATTCGACTTGTCGCCGCCTGGGAACGGTTGGACACGGGTGACCGAACCCCACGACGTGGATTCACGCTGCACCCATCGACCCTGCCAACCCGGCTCGATGCGGTGATGGCGATACCACGGCAACGACGTGACCACGTGGATCGTGTGACCCCGTTCAACGAGTTCGGCGACGATGCGCGTCATCACGGTTCCTGTCGGCGCCGTGTCGGGATCGAAGTGCGGGCACAACACGATCAGTGGCCGATCACCGTGCGTCATCGGTCGTTCCCGAGTGCGGCGCGGTAGGCCGACAGGAGCCCGGCCCCGGATCGTTGCGCGGTGAAGTGCTGCGCCCGGCTCAGGCCGGCGGTTCGCAGTTCGCTGTTGCGGGCCGCGAGCAGGTCGAGTGCCGAGGCCCATGCGTCGCAATCTCGGGGCAGCACGATGCCCGCATCACCGACCACCTCGGCGAGCGCAGGTTGGTCCGAGCAGATCACGGGAGTTCCCAGAGCCATTGCCTCGACCACGGGCGCGCCGAATCCCTCGTACTCACTGGGGAACACGAGTGCGTCGGCGAGGGCGATGAGACCGTCTCGGTGCGCGTCGGGTACACGGCCTGCGCGCACGACACGGCCGCGGAGCCCGAGCCGCTCGATCGCAGCGGTGACCTCGGCGTCAGCGGAACCCGGGCCGCCGAGCAACACCAGGCGTAGGTCGGCGTCGGGCCAGTGGCGCGCCATCACCTCGAGCAGGAAGACGTGCCCTTTGTGCGGATGGGTGATCGCAGGGAAAACGAGCACACGTCCAGCGCCGAGCGCATACTCGCGGCGCAGATCGTCGGATGACGGTGCGTCGGCCCCGAGCGTCGATTCGACGCCGTGCGGCACGACGATCACCCGTTCCGCCGGGACGCCGTATGCGCCGATGACTGTTCCGCGCACGTACTCGGTGGGCACCGCCACGATCGTCGCTCGTCGGACCGAGCGCGGCACCGTCCACGAGAGATACCGCAACTTCGATGCCGTCAGGTACTGCGGATGGGTGAGGTACTGGAGGTCGTGGATGGTGAGCACCATCGCGGATCCACCGCCGAATGGTGCCGTTCCGCCTCCGTGATGGACCAACTGGGAGGTACGACTGCGGCGCCGCAGCCACGTGTTCTCGACGACGATGCGCCAGGGGCGGCTGGTTCCCGAGATTCCGGCAACCGTCATGGGATAGAGATCGACGAGTTCTGGGTGGGCCTCGGCGAATGCCCGCAGACAGAAGAGTGTCGGCGCGAACGCCCCTCGCTGCGATGCGAGACCCACCAGCGACCGCACGAGGTACTGCTCGGATCCTCCGACCTCGCCGGGAACGCACCACAGCAGGTTGACCGCGACGTCGACCGACTGGCCCTCACGAGCCGGGTCGGCGGCGGGATCGGCCGGCGATGGCGGTGTTGCAGAGACATCGTTCATGGAGCGAGCTCACGGTAGACCGCGAGCGTGTGGTCGGCCGCGACGCTCCACGACAGCTCCTGGGCGCGACGGCGACCTGCGACGGCGAGTTCGTCCAGACGATCCATGGCGTCGACGATCCCCGCCGCGATCGACTCGACATCGAACGCGTCCACGAGCACGGCCGCACCGTTGGCGACCTCCTCGGTCGACGTCGCACGACTGGTCACGACCGCAGTGCCCTGCGACATCGCTTCGGCCACGGGCAGGCCGAATCCCTCCCGCTCGCTCGGATAGGCGAAAACGGTGGCCGCCGCGTACAGCGCCGGCAGATCAGCCTGAGCGACGAAACCGATGAACAGGGCGTCGTCAGCGTGATCGAGGCCGACGTCACCCCAGCCCTCAGCGCCGGCGACCACGAGTGGAAGGGTCACCTCGGACCTGGCGGCCGCAGCCGCGAGGCGGCGCAGGTTCTTGCGCGGCTCCAGGGTGCCGACGAACAGGATGAACTCGGCCGGTAGTCGGTACCGGCGCCGCACGCGTTCGACGTCATCGTCGGCCACCGCTACCTGGTCGACGCCGAGAGGCACGAGACGCAGCTTGTCCGGATCGAGCCCGGCGGCAACGCAGTCGACCATGGTCACATTGCTCGGACACAGCACCCGAGCGGCGCGCCGACGGATCACGTCGAGCGAGCGGCGCATCGTGCGGACACCCTGGCGCGAGTACTTCTCGGGATCGTGGATGAACGCGACATCGTGGACCGTGACGACGAGGGGTGCCGACGTTGCGCACGGAACGAGCCCGGTGGCATGTGCCACGTCGATCTCTCCGATGACCGATTCGACCTTGGGCCAGTTGAGCCGGTTCCACGCCTCGTACAGCGCCGGTCGAGACAGGGGCAGCATGGCGACGCTGCCAACAGGGCGAAACTCGGGGATTGGCACGTTTGGGTGCCGCCCGGCAACGAGATGCAACTCGACATCACCCGCACGGGTGGCCAGTTCACGTGCAATGCGCAGCGCCGCGATCGCAGTCCCGCCGGGCGAGGGATGCCAACACTGCTCGACCGTATATGCGACACGGATCGGCGCATGCGCACTGGATGCATCCGTCTCCGCCACCCGCCCATGATGCCACCCGGAGCGTCACTCGGTGCCGTGCCCATCACCAGGATCGACGATGCCAGCGGCGATCGCAGCCTCGCGATATGCCGCCGCGAGCGTCTCCACGGTCTCGTGGGCATTGAGGCCGCTCGGGTTCGCGAGCACGAACAGACGGGCGTTCTCGAACGACTCGGGTTGCTCGCCGAGTTGGGCCGTCCGACGACCGAACGCAGTCCGGTAGGCCGTGACCCCGGCGATCGCGACGACCGCCGGCCGATGGGCGCGCACGAACCCGCTGAGGACCTCAGCGCCTTCTCGAAGTTCGGCCGCTGTCAACTCGGCTGCCTTGGCGGTCGCCCGACGGGCGATGTTGGTGATGCCGACTCCCCGCTCGACGAGCATGGCGCCGTCGTCGGCGGTCATGCCGGCGCCGCGATCGATCGGGCGGTCGATGATCCCTGCCGCCAGCAGCGCCGGATAGAAGCGATTGCCGGGGTGGGCGAAGTGCGACTGCGTCGCCGCCGTCCACAGTCCGGGATTGATGCCGACGAACAGCAGCTGCAGGCCCGGACCGACGAGATCGGGCACCGTCGAACCGGCGAACGACTCGAGTTCGGCCCGTGTGAATCCCATCGGGTGATCCTGCCACCGGCGATCCCGGATCGTCAGATCTGGGCGTCCGCCACGGCGGGACGAACCGCCAACTTGACCTCCATGGCGTACACATCGCGACCGACCTCGACCACGGCGTCGACTTCGTGCTCGCCGGCACCAGTGCGCATGTGCGTCAGCACCCCACCGATCGCGTCGACCTGCGGACGCAGCTGCTGCATCACAGACGACTCAGTAACTGTTTTCTACCGCTACTGGGTATCCGTTCCTGCAGAGAACGGCGGATCGGTTCCAGACGTTTCCCGAAAATCTCGTACAGGTGTTGTATTCAGTGTCTCTGGACAGTACGTTAGTTCTACCGACTCCCCTCCCCACCCAGCCGACAGCGTTGAACGGAGGAACACCATGAACACCCCGAACGGATCACCAACCGACGGCACAGGCGGTGCCGACGAGTTCGATCTCGACGAGGAACTGAACGTGATCGCCGGGCACCTCAACGCGATGCACGCCCGCCTGGTCGACATCACCGTGA
>JBGTEH010000477.1:0-5062 GCA_041747915.1 Ilumatobacteraceae bacterium | reverse complement strand
GCCGCGTCGAGACGGCTGTGGGCGTCGGCGACGATCTGAGCGGCTTCGGCTCGGGCAGCCGCAACTGCTGCGTCGGCCTGATCCTGCTCGGCGACCAGATCGGCGTCGAGGGCGCGGCGACGATCCTCCATCAACGGCCCGAGCCGCGACCGCAACTGCCACAGCGCTGAGTCGACGTCCACCGAGGCGACCTCGGTTTCGGCGTCGACGGCCTCCTGGAGGGTGCTGCGAAGTTGCAACGTCAACAGCGCAACACCGGCTCGCGGCGAGAGCGCGCCAGCCTCAGCCACCCTCGACTCGTCGATCACGACGCCACCTGAGACTCATCCGCCAACGACCGGGCATCGATGTCGGCCTCCTGACGGCGAGCGTCGGCAAGGATCCGATCGACCTCGTCGGAGGCCTGCTGGCGGATGGCACGCACCGAGTCGGCGTGCAGATTCTCGAGGGCCGCCAGATTGTCACGTGACAGCGCAAGTTCGGCCCGCAGCGCCTGTTTGGACTGGGCGTCGAGTTCGGCGGCGGCGTGCTTCGCGGCGAACAGGCGCGCCTTGGCCACCGCGATGTCGGTCTCGAGTCGGGCGCGCTCCTCCTCCAACGGGTCGACCGCCCCGTTGAAGTGCAGGTCGGTCGGCATCGAACTGGGCGACACTGGATCCATCACGTTATCCTCACCCGACGACCGCCAGCACGAGCGCCAGCACTGCAATCACCGCAACCGCCGGGAACAACACCTGCATGAGGACCCAGTCGCGGCCACGCGAGCGGCGCGCTGTCAACGTTCCCCAGAACCGATCGAACGCCTCCTGGGGTGCAGCGGTTTCGTCGTTCAACGAGTCGGGCTGACCGAACGGCAGTGCGGCCTTCACCAACGGGTTCGGCGGGAGGACTGGAACCGGACCCGCCGTCGGCGCAGCGAGGGGCGTCGCACGAGTGGTGTCGATGACCAGAATGCGCGCGTCGACGATTGGTGCGACGTCGGCGGACGGGACCGTGTCGTCGATCGGAGCGACAGCGTCGGCCTGGTCCGCTGGCAAGCCGATCGGTGCATCGAGTGCGTCGAGCAGCGACGAGAGCATCTCGTCGAGGTCCTCGTGGTTCGTGGTGTCAAGCGCGGCAACGAGCGGCGGCACGTGCTTCGGCGGCTCGTAGGTGAACCTGGGCGCAGCGCACTCCTTGCGAACCGCGGCCGCCTCGACGATCTGATTCGACTCGACGGTGGCAACGTGGACACGCATGGCGGCACGGGCATTGGCGTCGTCGATCGCCGCCTTGTCCTCCTGGTTCTCGATGCGCCACCATTCGTCGAGCAACTCGCGGAGCTGGCGTTTCATGGCCGCACCATCGGGCTCGGCGCCTTCGAAGGCCCCGTCGATCAGCCGGGCGAGCGAGTCGACGTCGGAAGAGGTGCCCGGCGCCGGCCACGCTGTGGCTGCTCCTGGCGTGCGAGCCATCACCGGGGCGGGCTTCGCTACGGGACTGCCGCTCGGGGCGGGGTGCGGCATCGACCCGCTCACCGACGCTGCCACCGACGCACTGCGGGCTTGCGCGAAGAGGGCATCGGACTCGGACTCGGCGGATGCTGCGATGCCGACAACGGCCGCCTCGGTCTCGGCGCGACGCTTGATGATTGCTCGCTGTGCGTCGAGGAACTCCTGGGCCAGGCGGCTCTGGATCGCGGCGACACGTGCCAGCTGGCTCGGCGGCCGTGGCAGCATCGTGTTGGCTTCGGCGAGTGCTCCGAGGAACCGGGTCTGCTCTTTCGACAACCGCTCGAGGTACGCGTCGGCACCGGTGGGGAGACCTGGAGCCGCGTCGCTCACATCGCAATCCGCCCGGCGCGGTGTCGTTTCCATGACGAGATGACGATAGAAGCGGCGTCTTGACGCAACATGAACAACAGATGGCGCGTAGGTAGCGCGTGGGTGAAATGTGGTGCACGTCGCTCAAGCACCCCTTCTTCCCGCCCGACACAACCTGGTTAGCCCACCCCCCCGACCCGTTCGCGTTGCACTTCTGTTGGCCCGTCCCAACGGGAACGCAACGCAAACCGAGTTTGGTCGGGTGCGTACCATTGCACGATGGATGTTCGGATGATGGCGGAGCGGATTCGTAGCGGGGAGTTGTCGGCGCAGGAGGCGGTGCAGGTGTCGCTCGACCGGGTCGCGGCGACGCAGGACGCACTGAACGCGTTCGTCTACGTCGACGCCGAAGGTGCGCTCGCTGCTGCCGATGAGGTCGATCGGGCCCGGGGCGCAGGCGAGCCGCTCGGCCCACTCGCGGGAGTGCCGTTCGGGGTCAAGGACCTCGAGGACTGCGCCGGCATGCCCACCACCCGCGGATCACGCTGGTACGCCGACGCAGCGCCCGCCCAGCGCGACGACATCCACGTCGCCCGACTTCGGCGGGCCGGGGCGATCCCCATCGGCAAGACCGCTGCCCCCGAGTTCGGTGCCTTCGGCTACACCGCCAGCCCACTCCACGGTGTCACCCGCAACCCGTGGAACACCGATCGAACTCCGGGCGGATCAAGCGGTGGAACCGCCGCGTCGGTGTCGGCGGGAGTGATCGCATTCGGCACGGCCAGCGACGGTGGCGGATCGATCCGGGGACCCGCCGCCTCGTGCGGCCTTCCCGGCCTCAAGCCGACGTTCGGACGGATCCCGGCGTTCGGCGTCACCCGCCACGCACAGAACGCAGCGAACTTCGCGTTGGCCACCACCGTCGCCGACACCGCACTGCTCCTCGACATCTGCGCAGGACCCGACATGAGCGACCGCACGAGCCTTCCCGACCCCGCGATCAACTACGGGCGCGCGATCGAGGAACTCGACGTCGCCGGTCTACGCGCGGTCTGGTCCCCCGATCTCGGCTTCGTCACACTCGATCCAGAGGTCGGGGCCGTCGCCGAGCACGCCAGCAGCGCACTCATCGACGCAGCTGGTCTCGTCGCAACCGACACGAAGGTGCAGTTCGACGACTTCATCCGGATCTACGCGTTCATGGAATCGGCCGATCAGTTCGTCGACGTCCCCGACGGTTGGGAGGATCGTCTCGACGAACTCGATCCATTGGTCGCTCCCGGCTGGCGGCGCAACAAGGACATCACGCTCCCCGCGTTCGCCAAGGTCGAGGCCGCCCGACGCGGGCTGGAACTGCAGGTCGCCGAACTCTTCGACGAGATCGACGTACTCATGACGCCGACCAATCCGTGTCCGCCGTTCGCTGCGGAGGGTCCGATGCCGACGGAGATCGCCGGCCAGCGATGCCACGCCGGCAGCGCAGCGCTGCTCACCATGTTCGCCAACGTCGCCAACCTGCCGTCGATCACCGTGCCCGCCGGCCTCACCGCCGATGGATTGCCGATCGGCCTGATGATCACCGCTCGGCGCCACCGCGAGGACATCTGCCTACGCCTCGCCCGCATCTTCGAACAGGCGGCTCCGTGGCCGCTCCACGCTCCCGGTCAGGTCTTGGCGTAGTCGACCGAGAACCAACGATCGGGCGTGATCCGGATGCGGATCTCGTCGGGCGCTTCATTGTTGGCGGCGTAGGCGCGGCCCATCTCCTCGCCCAGGTAGCGGATCGCCATCGGTTCGACGGCGTCGTGTGCGTCGGCACCGAGTTCGTCGATCGTGATCCCGCCCTCGACCGACACGTACTTGTAGGGCAACTCCTCCTGCTGGGCGCACAGCGACGCCCGCCCCGCCGCCGTCACGAGCCGGCCCTTGAGCGAGGATCCCGTCGTCAACACCACCACGTCGCCGCCGGGTTCGTACGAGTACCAGACCGGCAGCACCAACGGAGGCCCATCGGAGCGCTCGATCCCCAACACCCCCACGTGCAACCCGGCCAGGAAATCCTGGCGTTCCGACTCGGTCATCCTCTGATCAGCCATGGCGTCACAGTAGGCCCGGCGCCGGGTGATGTGCGACGGGGTGTGTGTGGTGGACTGGTGTCATGAGCGTCACCGAACGAGCGGGAGCACAAACGGCCTCGAGGTTGTATCGAGACACCGGGTCCGCACCGGCGCCCGACCTTCATCCGAACGGGGTCAACCACCTCGCCATCTCCACGGCCGACATGAAGGCACAACTCACGTTCTTCGCCGAAGTGCTCGGCTGTCCGACTCGGGCGCTCTACTGGATGCACGGTGTTGCGAACACGTTCCACGGCTTCGTCGAGCTCGCGGGCGACAGCTACATCGCGTTCGTGCAGGCGCCCGGCAATCCCACCGAACCGATCTGGGGCGTCACCCACTCCGGCAACGCAGGAGAGCCGGTGACGGCGGGCACGATGCAGCACGTGGCGCTCAACGTCGACTCGATCGACGAGGTGCTCACGATGCGCGACCGCATCCGCAGCCACGGCATCCAGGTGTTCGGGCCGCTCGACCACGGCATGATCCAGTCGATCTATTTCGCAGGGCCGGAAGGGCTCAGCCTCGAGGTCTGCACCGGGCGCGACCTCGACGAGCGCCAGTGGGTCGACCCCGAGGTGCAGGAACTGTGCGGCATCACGGCCGACGAACTCTCCCGCCTGACCGACCCTGCGGGATTCGTTCGACCAGACGATCCGGTCACCCAACCCGCCTACGACGAGTCATTGCCGAACATGCGCTATCCGGCGGCGGTGCGAGAGTTCCTGATGGGGATGCCCGACGCCGACGTGTGGACGAACCTCAGCGAATCGACGCCACCGGTCGCGCTCGGCTGAGCAGACCGGAACGATCGGTTGTCAGGCGCCCGGCCGCGGGCGGCCCGGGGCCACTGTGCGCGCCAGGATGCCGAGCGTCGCGCGCAGGTTCGTCTCGGAGATCACCGGGAAGATCGCGTCGACCATCGGCTCGTACTGCGGGTGGATGTTCGACCAGTCGTAGTACGACGTCACGCGCGTGCCGCCTTCGATCGGTTCGAGGCGATACCCGTAGACGTGGCCGATCGGGGGATCCAACGCGCCGTCGATCGTCCAGGCGATCTCACGGTCGCGCTCGAACGCCGAGATGACCACCTCGACGTCGTACTCACCCATGTCGAAGTCGCGCAAGGAATCGCGGTCCATG
>JBGTEH010000476.1:0-1590 GCA_041747915.1 Ilumatobacteraceae bacterium | reverse complement strand
CTCATAACCCGAAGGTCGCAGGTTCAAATCCTGCCCCCGCCACCAACGAAAAACACCAGATCAGAGGCCCTTTCCGGATTGCCGGGAAGGGCCTCTGACGTTGCAATCCGCCTGCTCGTACAACATCGGTACAACAGATTTGACCTTCGGGTTCGGGCCCCGACGGTCAGAGGGCACTGCGTCGTTGGGATTCTCGGTCGACTCTTATCGCGGGACGGACGCCTGTCCGGTCATCACCCCTGGCGGGCCGCCGAGGAGGTTGTACCAGTTCAAGGCCGGTGCGCCGGACGTGACGGCGACTGAGGACTCGCCGGTCGCACGCGAGATGCGCGACTGCCCGTTCTGGCGCCCGGGCACATCTGCATTCCGACATGCCGGCAGCGACCGCCCGCCAGTGCCGCTCGTAATCTCGAGGCGCGTCGTCCGGAGCGCGTTTGAGTTCTACCCAAGTCCCGCGCCACAGAATCTCGAGAATGGAATGGTCCGACGGCGTTCAGGAAGTGGCGAGTCGCTCGAAGCGTTGGCGGGCGCCTTGGCGGGTCATGCCCAGCTGCGCACCGATCACGCCCCAGGAGGCACCGTCTCGGTGCGCACGCAACGCCGCGGCTTCAATCCGACTATCGGCTTCTCGTCGCGCCGCGGCAGCGGCACGAAGTTCTGCAAGCGCATCGGCTCCAGTCACGATGTAGTCGTCTGCGGCGTCGAACTCTTCGACGATGGCCGCTGCTTCGGCGTCCGAGAGCTCTCGCGGGTGCTTGGTGGTTTTCACGACTGGTCACCTCCTGGCGTGTCGAGCATGGTCAAGGACTTGTTGCGGGCGATCATGGCGTGAATCACGTAGTCCTGGTCGTCGGTCTCGATCACGCCAACTTCGAGCAGACGCGTCGCTGCGTCGGGTCCGATCAGCATCGTGAAATCGGGTTGCTCGGGTCGGGCAATGGCGGCGATGGCGTTGTCGATAGCATGGCGGATGTCGTCGTCGGAGATGCCGTGCCTGCGAACGCTCGGCCGAATCTCCGCCACGACAACAGTAGTTGTCGCCGGTCCAGTTGGCAACCAGGGGATGCAGGGGCCGCCCAGCACTCGATATCAACCAACGTAATCACGTGCCGCACCGCGGATTCTCCCGCTCGTAACGGCCCAACTCGAGCGCTGGATAATCCCACCGAGGGGTCAGCTCAGTCGACGTTTACCTCCACCACGACCTTGCCGAGGGCGCTGCCCTCGCCCACGTAGCGCAGTGCTTCGGGCACCTCCTCGAGAGCGAAGGTGCGGTCGATGTGGATCCCGACATGTCCAGCGACGCAGAGTGCAGCGAGCGGCTCGAAATGCGACGGCCCCTCGCGCACCGCCAGCACGCCGATCCGTCGACCCGTGAGCCGACCGACGATCGCGCCGATCGCGACGACTCGAATCAGTGTCGGCACCGACCCGCCGACACAGCGATACCGGCCACCGCGAGCGAGCGCCCTCCGGTAGGCGAACACCGAGCGATGGGCGACGAGATCGAGGATCCGATCGTATGGCTCGGCGACGCGGGTGAAGTCTTCGCTGAGGTAGTCGATGACCTCGTCGGCGCCCAGCGACCGC
>JBGTEH010000475.1:0-4534 GCA_041747915.1 Ilumatobacteraceae bacterium | reverse complement strand
ACCGCCTTGGCGACATACTCGGGCGCGATCGTGACACGTTCGAGCAACGGCAGCGGACCGCTGCGGTGGTTGACTCCGACGACCAGGATCGACATGCAGTTCCAATCCTACGCGGTCGCGCCGCTTCGTGGCTCGCCGGGCGCGGCGCGCAATCCGCCTGCCGGTGTGGCCGACGCTCGACGCTGCTCGTAGTAGCTGAGGATCTGCAACTCGACGGCCAGATCGACCTTACGGACGCTGATACCCGGCGGAACGTTGATCACCGTCGGCGCAAAGTTCAACAGACTCGTGATCCCAGCCGCCACCAGTGTCTCGGCCGCTTCCTGCGCCGCAGGGCCTGGCGTGGCGATGACGCCGATCGAGATCCCACGCGACTGGACGACCTGAGCGAGTTCATCGATGTGACGCACTCGGACTCCGCCCACGACCGAGCCGACCTTCGACGGGTCGACATCGACGATGCCGCCCACCGGAAAGCCACGATCACCGAAACCGTTGTAGCCGGCGAGCGCCTGGCCCAGGTTGCCGGCGCCCACGATCACCACCGGCCAATCGTGAGTCAGACCGAGTTCGCGGCGGATCTGGTACACGAGGAATTCGACGTCGTACCCCACGCCTCGAGTGCCGTAGCTGCCGAGATAGCTCAGATCCTTGCGGACCTTGGCGGCGTTGAGGCCCGCGAACTCGGCGAGCTCATCCGACGACATGCTCGTGACCCCTGCGTCGAATCGCTCCGACAGGATCCGCAGGTACACCGGCAGGCGGGCGACGGTCGCCTCGGGTATCCGTCGTCGCGTGCGTTGTGCAGCCATGCACAATCACGTTAGGGCGCTCGTGCACCTTTTCACAAAGCTGGCCGCGCAACCCGTACACGAGACGTCGGTCACCATGCCTGGCCGATCAGCGCGGCGATCAGAGCAACGACGCTCCGATGCGCAGAGCGTCGTCGAGGTTGCGCCGCACCAACTTGCCCGACACGTTTCGAGGCAGGGCGTCAACGAAGATGATCTTGGTCGGGCACTTGTACCGGGCGAGGTGGTCGAGCGAGTGCTCGATGAGTGTCTCTTCGTCGACATCGGCGCCGGGGCGGGTCACGACGTATGCCTTCACTGCTTCACCGGTGTGCGGGTGTGCAACGCCCACAACTGCGGCCTCGTCGACGTCGGGGTGCACCATGAGCATCTCTTCGACCTCGGCCGGATACACGTTGAAGCCCGACACGATGATGAGATCCTTGGACCGATCGACGAGGTACAGGTACCCGTCGTCGTCCGTGGTCGCCATGTCGCCGGTTTTCAACCAACCGTCGTCACTCAACACCATTGCGGTCGCCTCGGGGTCGTTCCAGTAGCCCACGAAGACGTTGTCGCCCTTGACCCAGATCTCGCCGACGTCACCCACGAGCGCATCGCCATCGACATTGACCAACCGGATCTCGACGTCCGCGAGCACTCGTCCGACCGAACCGAAACGGACCGCCGAACCGGTGGATGTGGTGACGACTGGTGACGCCTCGGTCAGCCCGTATCCCTCTCGAATCTCGACGCCGAAGCGCTCCAGCATCGCCTCGGCGACCTTGATCGAGAGTCGTGACGCACCGGACAGTGCGAGGCGAACGGTCGTGAACGTGTCGGGGGACAGTTCGTCGAAATGGGCGAAGGCCGTCCACAGCGCCGGGGCCCCCGGTATGACGGTGACCTTGCGATCGTGAATCGAGTGCGCGGCGGTCGACGGGTCGAATCGCTGCACGAGCAGCAAGGTTGCCCCGACGCGCAGGCCCAACCCGACCACGACATTGAGGCCGAAGATGTGGAACAGCGGCAGCACTCCGAAGATCACGTCGTCACGGTCGATGTGACCGTCGGCCGAGAGACTCTGATCGAGGTTCGCCATCAGATTTCCGTGCGTGAGCATCGCCGCTCGTGGGGCACCGGCGGTGCCGCTGGTGAACATCAGCACGGCAAGGTCCGAGGCTGCGACGTCGACGGCCTCGCAGGGTTCGCAACCAGCGATGAGCCCGTCGAAGCCGACCGTGCCCTCGACGTCGGCCTCGGTGTGGATGACGGAACCGATACTCGGCACAAGCGCCGGATCGACGTGCGACCAGTTGACAGCGCTGATCGTGTCGACGATGACGGCTTTCGCACCGACGACGCCCAGCTCCGACTCGAGTTCGGGCCCGGGGCTGGTGGGGTTGAGGGGCACAGCCACCGCTCCGAGCCCAACGGTGGCGAGGTAACCGACGACGAACTGTGGCGAATTGCCGAGAAGCAGGGCCACTCGGTCGCCGGCCCCGATCCCGAGCGACGCAAGGCCGCCACGGAACCGCGCCACCTGGTCACGGAGGTCGCCGTACGTCGTGGAACGGCCTCGACAGATCAGAGCAACCGAGTCGCCGTCGTGATCGTCGATGATGTGAGCGAGATTCACGTGTCCCCCTGCTGAACGCGCGGAGCGGGTGTGAACGTCACGCCCGCATGCGATGGCCCAGCGTACTCGCACCGGCGGACGCGCGCTGAGCTGCGCTCACGATCGACGATCGCGAGCGGCCTGAGTGCGCTTGTTCGATGCCTTCGTCGACGCTCGCTTCTTCTCGCTCGTCGGGGTTCGCGTCGATGACTTGGATGGTCGCGCACCCGATGATCGAGGTGTCGAGGTTCCCGCCGTGAGGGTCGGCGGGCGACGTGCTGCCTGCAATCGCTGTTGCTTCAAGTCCGCGGCCGACGCCTCGGCGACGTCGGCGAGGCGGCGCGATACCCGCGCCAAGGCATCCTCGAACCCTTCCGCCTTGCGAGCAGCCTTGGCGTGGGCGGCGTGGGCGCTCTTGCGCGACCGATCCTGGGCCACCTGCGCACTCGCCCGACGGCGATACAGCTTGGAGTACTTGGTGCGCGCACGCCTGATTCGGTCGTGCAGCGCTGCGAGGTCGTCTTCATCGAGCTTCTTGAGTTCACGAGGTTCGGATGACCGAAGTAGCTCGCGCTCGGAGTCGTTCAACATCCCACGCAGTTGGGCGTCCATCAGGGTCTCGCTTTCGTCGGTGTTCGGCAGGTCATGGGCGGGTGATCGGTTCGCGCTCGTCGTGGTCGGGTCAGTGGAACCGATCGAGGGTCTCGACGAGCAGGCGCGCGCCGAAGCCGCTCATCCCACGGGTCTTCCACCCTTTGGGGCTGACGGTCGCCGCCACCCCGGCGATGTCGATGTGCACCCACGGAACACCGTGTGCGAAATGGGCGAGGAACTCCGCCGCACTCGACGCTCCGGCGTTCATACCGCCGAGGTTCTTCATGTCCGCAACGTCGGAATCGAGCTCGGCGCGGTAGTTGGCGCCCATCGGGAGCTGCCAGACCGGCTCGCCCGTCGCCTCTCCGGCCCCGCGCACCAGGTCGACGAGTGCTTGGTCGGTCCCCATCACCCCGGCGATGTCGGTCCCCAACGCCCGCATGCACGCACCGGTCAGCGTGGCGATGTCGATGATCGCGTCCGGCTCGGCTTCCACGGCCATCACGATGGCATCGGCCATCACCAGGCGCCCCTCGGCGTCGGTGTTGAGCACCTCGACGGTGGTGCCGTCGCGATGGGTGATCACGTCGCCCATCTTCATCGCGGTGCCAGACGGCATGTTGTCGGTGCACATGATGTGAGCGGTCACCGCCGTGGCCACCTGCAGTTCCTTCAGCACGAGCATCGCCGCGAACACGGCGCCGCCGCCCGACATGTCGTTCTTCATCATCGCGTGAACGACGTCGCCAGGCTTGATGGCGAGGCCACCCGAGTCGTAGGTCAACCCCTTGCCGACGACCACGACATGACGACCGTTCGCCGCGGCGTCGTCGGGCGTGTAGGTGAGGGTGATGAGACGGGGCTCCTCGTCGCTGCCACCGTTCACGGCGATGATGCCGCCGCAGCGCTCGGCCAGCAGCCAGTCACGGTCGTGCACCTCGACGCCCAGACCGAATCGCGAGGCCACACGCTCGGCAACCTGAGCCCACCGCACTGCGGTCAGATGGGCGGGAGGCGTGTTCGACAGGTCGCGGGCGACCGAGGTGGCCAGCGCTTCCTGATGACCACGGCGCGCGCCGGCCTCGTTCGCCGACACGAGGGTGACCGCGCGGAGCGCGGTGCTCGACGGTTCGGCGCGCAGTGCGTTCCACGAGTACCTGGCGAGGATGACCCCCTCGACGAGACCCTGAGCGACCTCCGCGCGGTCGTTGTCGACGACGATCGCAATCGACTCGGCCCGAGGTATCGACAACGCGATCGCGGCACCGACATCGCGCGCCGACGCCAGGTCGAGCGTCTCGTCGCCAATCCCCGCGAACACCGTCGGTGGCATTCCGGCGACGACATGAACATCGCCCCGAGCACCCGTGAATCCCGCAGCAGCGAGTGTGGCAGTGTCGATCTCGCCGGCACCCGACGACGCAGCGACGAGGACTGCCACCAGACCGGAGTCGTTCGGCCGGTCGGACACGACCGACACGTCGATGTCGGCGACGCTGGTCAGCGAAGGCACCGGGTCGAAGTCGTCGTC
>JBGTEH010000474.1:0-5860 GCA_041747915.1 Ilumatobacteraceae bacterium | reverse complement strand
GTGAGCCCCGCCCGAGCTGGATCGATGCTGCCGACACGATGGCCGACGTCGTCAGGATGCGTCCCGAGGTCTTCGAACCGAAGACCCGCTGGGCGATGGACTGGTACTACCCCGTGCTCACCGGCGTGCTCACCGGCGAGGACGCAAAGGCCCGGATGGCCGACGGCTGGGACGTGTTCGCAATGGAGGGCCTCGGCATCCGCTGCGTCAGCGACGAGCCGTGGGTCACGGCATCGGAGACCGCCGAATGCGCTCTGGCCTACGCGGCCATCGGCGACACCGCAACGGCGACCGACCTGCTGCGCTGGACCCGCACGCACCGACGTGACGACGGCTCGTACTGGACCGGAATCGTGTACCCCGAACCGGTGCTGTTCCCGTTCGACGAACACACCTCCTACACCGCCGCCGCCGTCGTATTGGCGGTCGACGCGATCACTCGCGCCACGCCGGCCAGCGACGTCTTCGTCCCCTCCTGAACCGGCTGGGAACCGCGCTGGACGCGGCTGTAACGTTCCTGCGGGTGAAGTCGACCGTCGCACGCACCATCTTCTCGATCTGGAGTTGGTTGGCGCTGGGCGTGATCGTCCTCGTGTGGACGCCGATGGTGGCGATCGTGCGGCTCGCGACGATGCCCTTCGACAAGGGCGCCTACCGCGCCGGCTATCTGTTCCGCAAGCTCACCGTGGTGCATCAGCGTCTCACTCCGCTGTGGACCTTCCGCACCTCCGGCACGCTCCCCGATGACATGCGCCATCCCTACGTCGTGGTGTCGAACCACGAGAGTTTCGTCGACATTCTGCTGATCTCGCATCTGCCCACCGAGATGAAGTGGATGTCGAAGATCGAGATCTTGCGCATCCCACTCGTCGGCTGGATGATGCGCCTGGCGCGCGACATCCCACTCGAACGCGGCGATGCGGCGTCGATTGCGAAGGCACTCACCGCCTCACGTGAGCGGCTCGACTCGAACGTGTCCGTGATGATCTTTCCCGAAGGAACACGGTCGAAGACGGGCGAGCTGCGTCCGTTCAAGACCGGGGCGTTCCGCCTTGCGATCGAGGCCCAGGTGCCTGTGCTGCCGCTCGCCGTGTACGGGACCCGGGATGCGTTGCGCAAGCACGACTGGCGCCTCGGATACGCCGAAGCGGAAGTGCGCGTGTTCGAGCCGATCAGCACGGTGGGCATGACCATGGACGACGTCGCCTCGCTGAGCGACCGCGTTCGCGAGGTCATCGTCGCCGGCCGCGACGAGTTGCGTCGCGAGTTCGGCGACTGAGCCACCGGTGGCGATGCAATCGTCGTGGTCCGCCAGTTCGGGTCCTGGCAGGCCGACCGAACGTCAGTCGACACGACGCAGGATGCGAAGCGAACCGGTTGCGGACATCAGGGCAAAGCGACCCGACTCGAGCGCTGGCCGGAAGATCTGTTCATAGGGCGGCCGTCCTCCGTCGGCGGGGTCGGGGAACACGTCGTGGATGGCGAGCGTGCCGCCAACTGTGACGTGGGGTGTCCAGCGCTGGTAGTCCAGCCGAGCCGGTTCGTCGCCATGACCGCCGTCGATGAAGAGCAACGACAGCGGGGTCGTCCACGTAGCGGCGACCAACGGCGACTTGCCGACCACCGCGACGACGGTGTCTTCGAGAGCGGCATCGTGAATCGCGGTTCGGAAGTACGGCAGTGTGTCCATCTCGCCGGTGCGCGCGTCGACGACGTCGACATCGTGGTGTTCCCAGCCCGCCTGGTTCTCCTCCGACCCGCGATGGTGGTCGACGGCGAACAGCAACACACCGGCCGACTCGGCAGCGTCGCCCAACCAGACCGTGGAGCGACCGCAGTACGAGCCGACCTCGACCATCGGGGCGCCCGGCACCGCAGCGGCTGCGGCAACGGCGGCATCGAACAACGCATCGCCCTCGTCGGCCGGCATGAAACCCTTGGTGGCGAGCGCCAGAGACCGGCGCTCGGGTGTCACCAGGTGTCCCAGTGGATGATCGTGTCGGGCTCGGGGCGCAACGTGCGCTTGAAGTCCGTCCCAATCGTGTGAGCGAGCGGTGTCAGACACGCCTGCTGAACCTCGTCGAAGGGGATTCCGACCACGTCGGCCACCTCCTTCTCCATCATCAACGCAATCGTGGTCCACGCCGTGCCGAGGCCGCGGGCGCGAGCGGCGAGCATGAAGCTCCACATCCCCGGCAGGATGTTGCCCATCGACGAGGCGGACATCATCGCCGGAGCGCCATCGACCCGACCCGCCGTGCAGCCGATCACGAGGGCAGGCGCGTCGGCCATGTGCTCGGACAGGTACGTCGCAGAGTCGACGACGCGGTCCTGCTGAGCCTGCTCGGCCTCACCGTCTTTCTTGATCGCGCCGGCGAAAAACGGCATCGAGCTGTAGATCGCCCAGCACTGCTTGTAGATCTCGCCGATCGCTTGGCGTTTGTCGGGGTCCTTCACGACGACGAACTGCATCGTCATCATGTTCGAGCCCGATGGCGCCTGCATCGCCGTGGCGACGCACTCGCGGATGAGTTCGTCGTCGACCGGACGCGAGAAGTCGAGGCGCTTGCGCACCGCGCGCGTGGTGTTGAGAACGTCATCGGCAGACAGATCGGTCAAGGTCATGGTGCGACTGTACGACGTGACAACATGACGACTGCCATGCAGACGCCGCCGACAATCGACGCCACCAGCAGCAATCAGCAGGCGCTGGATGATCTGGTGCAGCTCCTCGATCTCGAGGCCATCGAGGTCAACATCTTCCGCGGCAACTCGCCCGACGAGAACCGCCAGCGTGTCTTCGGCGGCCAGGTGGCCGGCCAGGCCTTGGTCGCCGCCGCGCGCACCATCGACGAACGCGGCCGGCTGGTGCACTCCCTGCACGCCTATTTCCTGCGCCCCGGTGATCCGTTGGTACCGATCCTCTACGAGGTGGACCGCATTCGCGACGGGCGCAGCTTCTCCACACGGCGAGTCGTCGCCATCCAACACGGCCGGGCGATCTTCAACCTCCAGGCCAGCTTCCACGACGACGAGCCGGGTCCCGACCACCAGTTGGCGATGCCCGACGGGATGGGCGACCCGGTCGATCTGGCCGACTTTCGCACGAGGATGGCGCCGTACGCGGAGCAGATCGGCGACTGGTACGACCGCCCTCGCCCGATCGACCTGCGCTACGTCACCGGCGACCCCGTGAGTCGCAAGGGCCAGTCGTCGACGAGCCAACAGGTGTGGTTGCGCGCCGACGGTGTGCTTCCCGACGATCCGGTGCTGCACGCGTGCGTCGTCACCTATGCCAGCGACATGACGCTGCTCGACACCACGATCATGCCGTTCGGCCTCGGCTGGGACAGCCCCGGCATGCAGATGGCCAGCGTCGACCATGCGATGTGGTTCCACCGTCCGTTCCGCGCCGACGAGTGGCTGCTCTACGACCAGTCGGCCGTGTCGACCTCATCGGCACGCGGGATGGCCCAGGGTTCGATCTTCACCAGCGACGGTCGACTCGCTGTCAGCGTCGTCCAGGAAGGCCTGACCCGCATCACCGGATGACGCGGCCGACGAGCGCGTCGCGACATCGTGCGCTAGAGATTGCAGGATGCGAATTTCGGCGCGCGGCGCGTGCAGCACTCTGTTCGCGATGTCGATCGTCACGGCCGCCTGCGAAACCGACGAGGCGGCATCCTCGTTCCAGGGTGTCGCTCCCCCGTCGACCGTGTCGCCGACCGAAACGACCACCGTGTCGTCGATGGCCGAGTCGCCGGTGGCACCGACGGATGTCCGAGCCACAGTACCGGGGGTGGCCAACACAATCCTCGCCATCGACGACCAGCTCGAGGAGCCGGACGTCGCCCTGTTGGAGATCGGAACGTTCGACCAGCCGGTGCACCTCGCAGTGCGTCCCGGCGACGCAACCGCATATGTCGTCGAGCAGCCCGGTCGGGTGGTCGCCGTGACCGACCGATCGAGCGAGGTCGTGCTCGACATCACCGATCTCACCGACGCCGAGGGCGAACAGGGATTGCTCGGACTCGCCTTCCACCCGACCGCCGATCTCGCCTATGTCGACTTCACGTCGGTCGCCGGTGACACGGTCGTCGCCGAGTTCGCCGTCGACACAGCGACGGGTGCGTTCGATCCGTCATCGCGCCGAGACGTGCTCAACGTCGATCAACCCTTCTCCAATCACAACGGTGGCCAACTCGCATTCGGGCCCGATCAACTCCTCTACATCGGCCTCGGCGACGGCGGGTCGGGCGGTGACCCCAACCGGTCGGCCCTCGATCTCGGATCGCCGCTCGGAAAGATCCTGCGCATCGATCCCATCGCAAGTGGTGACGAGCCGTTCACGGTTCCCGACGACAACCCGTTCGTCGATACCGATGGGGCCGATCCGACGATCTGGGCCTACGGACTGCGCAATCCGTGGCGGTTCTCCTTCGACGCGGCGACAGGTGATCTGTGGATCGCCGACGTCGGCCAGGGCGACTTCGAGGAGATCAACCACGCCGTCGCCGACCGATCCGGGCTGGCCGCCGCCCGTGGTGCCAACTTCGGCTGGAGCGCGGTCGAAGGCTTCGAACGGTTCAACGACGACGAGTCGAACGACGGCGCTCTCGATCCGCAGTTCGTCTACGACCATGCGGGTGGGCGATGTTCGGTGAGCGGCGGCGCCGTGGCGCGCAACGAATCGGTGGCCGACCTCGCGGGTTGGTACGTGTTCGGCGACTACTGCAGCGGCCAGATCTGGGCGCTCGATCCGTCGGCGCCACCGACCGATCCGCGCGTGATCGAGATCGCCCGCCTCGACGGTCTCGCCGCAATCACACCGGGCCCCGACGGCGACCTCTACGCGGTGTCCAACGCCGGCCCGATCGCCCGCATCACCGCCCCCTGAGACGCCCGGCGCGAGACCACCAGTCCGAAATGTGCGGGAATGTGCCCGCTCAGCGGGCACGAGAGCTCATTTTTCGGGGGTTGGTGGTCGACGGGTCGGGCTCACATGAAGCTGAGGACGTCGGCGAAGGTCTCCTCGGCGTCGACGACGATGCCTCGATGCTCGAACCAGCCGCAGATGTTCACCACGTCGCGGTGCAAGAAGTCGAGGCCCTGCATGTTGGCGGCGATGTCGATCGACTGCGGGAAATCGATGAACCACAGCCGATCGTCCCACCACAGCAGGTTGTACGCCGAGAGATCACCGTGAGCGATGCCCGCCGCGGTGATGGCACGCAATCCGACGATGAGCTGCTCGAACGCGTCGTCGAGTTCGTGCCGAGACAGGCGTGCCGCCGAGAGCTGCGGCGCAGCCCGCTCCCAACTGCCGACGTACTCGAGGTCGAACACGTCGTCGGCGTAGCCGATCGGGAACGGCACGGTCACGCCGTGACTCCACAGTGTGAGCATCGCGTCGTGTTCCGTACCCATCCAGCGATCCTGGAGAAGATGCTTGCCGTAGGTCGACCCCCGTTCGATCGCTCGACGGTCGCGTGACTTGCGGAACTGACGACCCTCTCGATACTGCACGTCATGACGGAACGCCGACGCACGTTGGACCCCGAGCGCCTCGAGCTGGCCCTTGTGGGTCACCAGGCGGGGCAGGTAGCGCTTGCGAGCAATGAGGCAGCTGCGGCCGTCGTCGGCGATGCGCTCGACGAGGTTGACCTGGGCTTCCTTGCCACTCTTGATGACGCCGTGGTCGACGTCGTGGTACGGCTCTGCGACGAGCCAATCCGGATGATCGGACATGATGGTGAGCACCTCGTGATTGCGAAACGAACGGACACACCGGTCGTCACGCGCACAGCGTGGGCACCCGCTCGGGAGGCGAGTCAGTGGGCGAGGGCGCGACCGGAAGGGA
>JBGTEH010000473.1:0-2957 GCA_041747915.1 Ilumatobacteraceae bacterium | reverse complement strand
GAGCCGGATCGTGCCACGCCTCGCCGCCGGCGAAGTCGTCACCACCCCCAAGAACACCGTCGACAAAGTCGTGACCGAGTACGGCATCGCCGAGCTACGCGGCCGATCAATCCGCGAACGAACGCAACAGCTGATCGCCATCGCCCACCCCGACCATCGCGACGACCTCACCCGCCACGCCTACGACATGAGGTACCTATGACCAACCACATCCACGGCTCCGTCGACGACCGCGGAGTGACTTCGTGAGCGCACGTGTCGATGGCCCTGTGCTGGTCGGCATCGACGGCTCGCCAGATGCCAGTCGCGCGCTCTGCCTTGCTGGCGACATCGCCCGAAACCCGCACACCCGGCTGACCGTTGTACACGCGGTCGGCCTCACCGCGACGATCGACGGGCAACACGTGGCCACCGAGGGCCACCGGCCGAGATCGCCGAGCAGCTCGAATCGTGGTGCGTAGCGCTCGAATCCGTCGGGATCGACGATTGGGAGCCCCGGCTCACCCACGGCGCACCGATCGAGACGATCCTGCGACTCACCGATGAGGTCGACGCATCGCTCGTCGTCGTCGGCCGACAGGGGTCTGGGCAGAGACCTGAGCTGTTGCTCGGCAGCACCGCCCACCAGGTTGTGGAGCGGTGCCCGTGTCCGACCCTGGTCGTCCCGCCCGCAGACCGATCGGCCCGGGTCGGCGAGTAGTACCGCCCGACGTCCGCCGCGCACGATCGGCCAAGACACGAGGGCGCATCGTGTCCCGCGCTGCGGGACGTTGGACCCTGGTGGTCGCACGCCCGCAGCGCGGTAATGGACACAGAAGAACGAGAACGAAAGGAAGACATTTATGACGACCTGGCAGAACGACTACCCCTCGGAACAGGACTGGCCTCCGGGCTTCGGTGGCGGCATCGCCGACTGGCCCCACACCGGCGCGCAGCTCTCGGAGCGTCACATTCGGATCGAAAAGTTTGTGGATGACGACGATCTGATCATCCGGGCAGAACTGCCCGGCATCGATCCCGAGCGTGACGTTTCGATCACTGTGGCCGATCATACGATGCTGCTGAGCGCCGAGCGCCGCCGCCCAGAAGGCACCTGCGTCGATCCACATGGCGGCTTCTACTACGGCCGGCTGTCGCGGGTCATCGGTCTGCCACCGGGCACGGTCGACCGATACACCACGACCTATCAGGACGGAGTGCTCGTGATTCGGCTCCCGATCGCGAAGAGCACAACGCAAGCCGATCCCGGCCTGCATGTCCGCCTGGTCGACGCCGCCTGAACAACAGCGCAACGCCCTGATCCCCAGGAAACTGACGGCACGGATGCTCGAACTGTCAGGCGCGTTGCATGACGTCCGGGGACCGGGTTCCACCGGACGAGCGCAGCGAGTTCCCGTTGGCTGGGCCTTGATGATCGTCGCGAAGAAGTCGCGGGGCTTGCCGGGACACAGGCTGCCAACAGCACGATCAGTCCCACGTCGGTTGCGGCCGCCACGATCGCATCGCACAGAGCGTCGCTGTCGTCCAGCGATGGGCCGGGAGCGGCGATTCGGTACTGGCGTCCGGTGCTCGTCTCCGATACGGCGACCGACTCGCGAGTGGTTCCGGCGGTGATGAAACGGCGCACGGACACGCCACCGGTTGCGACCATTGTCACGAGTTCGTCGCCTGTGGCCCCACCGGCGACGACGAATGCCTCGACGGCGACGCCGAACCGGTGGAGCACGCGGGCCACATTGACGCCTCCACCGCCCGGTTCGCGGGTCCACGAATCGGCACGCAGCTTGTGATCGGGAACCATCTGCTCTACGTCGATCGAGACATCGACGGCAGGATTGACAGTCACGGTGAGCACGGACGGGCGACCGTGCGCGGAAGCAACGACGGGTTCGGTTCGCATGCGCCCAACCTCGCGCACGTTGCCGAACCGAAACAGAGGCCAAGGTCATGAACGGGTGCGAATGAGGACTTTGTGCCGTTGTGCCGGCACCCGACGAAGCGCACAATTGAGTCATGACCTTCGCAACAACGGACCGACTCCATGGGGAATCCGAGAGCGCACCAGTCGTTGATCGAAATGCGTGCGATTCGATCGAGAATTCGATGAACGATCACCCGACATGGCTGTACGCGTTCACCGAGGTCGACGACGCACAGGCCGCTCTCGGTGGCGATTGGGAGGCCGTGCGGTCGCTGTTGGGCGGCAAGGGCGCGAACCTGGCCGACATGACTCGTCTCGGCGTTCCGGTCCCGCCGGGGTTCACGATCACGACTGCCGCGTGTAATGCCTTCGCCGACGGGGGTGGCGTCCTTCCGCCAGGGCTGTGGGACGACGTCGTCGAGGCGATGCGGCGACTCGAATCGACCACGGGCAGGGAGTTCGGGGGTTCGACGGAACCGTTGCTGGTGGCATGCCGATCCGGGGCCAAGTTCTCGATGCCGGGGATGATGGACACCGTGTTGAACATCGGCCTCAACGATGACGTCGTCGAGCAGATGATTGCGGTGACCGGCGATGAACGATTCGTCCTCGATTCGTATCGACGGTTGATCCAGATGTTCGGTGGGGTTGTGCTCGGTGTCGCCGACGAGCACTTCGAACACGTCCTTCGTGCTCGACGTGACACCGCCGGCGTGGTCACCGACGCCGAGTTGACAGCACCCGACCTACGCGATGTGATCGCATCGTTCAAGGGTGTGATCGAACGTCGGGCATCGGAACCGTTCCCGACCGATCCGTTCGTGCAGCTTCGAATGGCGGTCGAGGCCGTGTTCGAGAGCTGGAACGGCAAACGTGCCCATGACTACCGGGTCGCGGCGCACATCGCGCACGATCTCGGCACCGCCGTGAACGTCGTCACCATGGTGTTCGGGAACATGGGCGACGACTCGGCTACCGGTGTGGCGATGAGTCGCGACGCGACAACTGGTGAGGCTCGGCTCGAGGGCGACTACCT
>JBGTEH010000472.1:0-4026 GCA_041747915.1 Ilumatobacteraceae bacterium | reverse complement strand
AACGGGCGATCATTCTCGTGGTCGTCGCCGTGCTGATCACCGGGATCGTCTACGGCGTGGTCGCGCTCATCGTCAAGATGGACGACGTCGGCCTGATGCTCAGCCAGCGGCCCTCGGAGGGTTCGCAGCGAGTCGGGCGCTCCATGGTCCACGCCATGCCCAAGCTGCTGGCGGCGCTGTCAGTAATCGGCATGGCGGCGATGCTGTGGGTGGGCGGGCACATCCTGCTGGTCGGCGCAGCCGAACTCGGCTGGCACACCCCCTATGACCTCGTGCACGACCTCGAGAACGCAGTGTCCGATCTGGATGCCGTCGGCGGGGTCGCCGCGTGGTTGGTCAACACGCTGATCTCAGCGCTCATCGGTCTCGTCGTCGGCCTGGCGGTCGTGGCCGTCGTCACCGTGGTTCGCCGACGAAGGACCTGAAGTCCTCCAGGACCGCTCGCAGTCGACACCACCGCTCGCTTCGGTACCGGCGAACGTGCCCGGTACGTGCGCCTGACGCAAGCGTCGGTCTCAACCGATGACCACCTGAAACCAAGCTCGATATCGCTCCGCAGAATCCCGCCCTACCGGGCGCTGCTCGATCGACCAGTTGGCGTACTCGCCGAAGGTGATGTTGCCGGCGTCGGGATCGACCCAATCGCCACGGACCATGTCGGCCTTGACGGTCGAGAGCCAACGACGGGTGTCGGTCGTCGCGGGGTGGGTGCGCTCGGCAGCAATCTGTCTTTCTCCGCCAGAAACTCTCTGACCAGGGGTCTTGTTGGAGCGGACGACGGGAATCGAACCCGCATCA
Source organism: Ilumatobacteraceae bacterium (assembly GCA_041747915.1). Lineage (GTDB taxonomy): Bacteria > Actinomycetota > Acidimicrobiia > Acidimicrobiales > Ilumatobacteraceae > Sva-07. Next base: position 3,228 of record JBGTEH010000472.1, on the reverse strand, counting down.
TCAGCTTGGAAGGCTGAGGTTCTAGCCGTTGAACTACGTCCGCAAGACTCCTCGTGAACTCGTTCGCAAGTAGTTCGCGGATGAGTTCACGAATTCGGGAGCCTATCGGGTGGGCGAGACGCCGATCAGGTGTCGAGAAGAGCAGTGAGCGCGTGCACCCATGCCGCGCGGACTTCCTTCGGCGTGCGCGAGAGAAGGCGGGTGTGGATGCTGAACGCGTCGTAGCTGGTGAGCACCAAGACGGCGTCGATCATGGACTCCGGGTCGATCGTGCCGCTCAGTTCGTGGTCGAAGTGTTCGCCGATCTGGCGGCGGAACTCCTTGGCGACCACGGCGATCTGGTCGTCGATCGATGGGATCGAGTACGCCCGCATTCGTGCGAGCTGCATGGCTCCGTCGACGTATGCGAACAGCTTCATCCGCGCGTCAACGAGGTTGGCTACACGATGCTCCAACGACCCCGAGCCCGACTGGGGGATCGTGCTCAGCGGGCCCGCATCCTGGAATGCCTGGTCGATCGTCGTGCGTACCAAGTCGTCGAGGTCGTCGAAATAGCGGAAGATCGATCGATGCGACACCCCCGCTCGCTCAGCGATCTCCGCAGCGCCCGGATGGAGATCACCCTCGCGAATCATGTCGAGCAATGCGGTGATCACCGCGGCGCGATTGCGATTGCGGCGCATGGTGCGTCCGTCGACCGGCTCGTCGAAGGTGATGTCGGTGGGAGTCTCGGTCATGTGGGTCATGGACATACGCTCGCCATGTGAATCGACTCTCAAACCAGAAAGTGGTCTGACGTATGTCACAAATCTATCGCCTCGACGATGGTGGCGATAGCCGCAGCTTGCTGGTCAGGGTCCGAAAGCTGATGGACAAGGCCGGCGCCACCTCGAACCCCCACGAGGCCGATGCGTTCGCACGGAAAGCGGCCGAGCTGGTTGCTCGGCATCGCATCGATCCCGATCGAGTGGCTGGAGTCGACGATCGCGACGAGCTCGTCGTGCACGACATTCCGCTTGGGCGAGGCGCGTACGTGAGGGCCCGGCTGGCGCTGCTGATGGCGGTTGCCTCCGCCCACGACGCTCGAGTGGTCTTCGGCTCGACCCCGACAGGCACCGTTGCCCATGTCGCAGGCCATCGAGGAGACCTCGATGTGGTCGAACTGATGTATCACTCGCTCCATGGTCAAGCCGCAACGCACATGGCGCAGGAGCGGCGCGCCACCGCGTCGTCGACACAGCGTTTCCGACGGTCGTTCCTCTTCGGGTACGCCGAGAGGATGGGGGCGTTGTTGGGCAAGGCCCGTCAGGAGACCGAGGCCGCGGTGATCCGTTCTGCGACCGACGATGGCTCAGAAAGCGCGATCGGCACCGAGGTCGCTCTCGTCGAACGGGGCCGACGAGTGGACGAGTTCGCACAGGAGGCGTTCGGACGGGTCCGGACGGCTCGCGCTCCTGGAGCGGCCCTGGCGAGCGGATGGAAGGCGGGTGTGTCCGCTGCTGATCGTTCCGACGTCGGCCGAACCCGGTTGAGCGCACGACGCGCCCTCGGGTCGGGTTGAGTGGTGGACGACGAGGCGGTCTACGCAGCGGAGCTGGCGGCCTTCGACGGTACCGATCTCGAAGATGTCGTCGACTTCGAGCAACTGTGCGCCTCGATGACCGCGGTGATGGGAGGGGACTGGTGGACAGGACCATCCGTCGAGGTGAGGGCCGCGCGCTCGGACGCGTCGACCTCCCGGTGCATTAAGTCGGGCGGCGGCGATCGGACGGAGATTCGTCTTGCCCGGCCGCAGACGACCGTGGCGACTGCAGCCCATGAGCTCGCCCACGCGTTGGCCGGCGCCGGGGCTGGCCACGGGCCGTTGTTCCGCGCTGCGTATCTCGACGTCGTCGCAGTCATCACCAACATCGACACCACCGATCGGCGCCACGATCTGCACGTCGACCAACTCGCGACGGCGTTCTCGTCGAGCGGGCTCGCGGTCGCACGACGGCGCTGGCCGCCACCGCCGTCGTCGACGACATCGGCGATCGCGCTGTGAGGCCAGGTGACAATCGGGACTGGATCAGTAGCATGACCCGCCAGATCCGGGATGTAGCGCAGCTTGGTTAGCGCGCCTGCTTTGGGAGCAGGAGGCCGGGAGTTCGAATCTCCCCATCCCGACCACATCTACCAGGTGTGATACACTCACCTCAGTCCGACCGAAGTGTCGATGTATCACCGATGTATCAGACTTCGGCTCGGTTCTCACTGAGGAGTAGGTCATGGCCTGGAAGGCAACGGGGTCGCCGACCGTCCGAAAGCAGCGCGACAAGTGGGTCGTGCGTGTCGATGGACTCGACACCGTCACCGGAAAGCACAAGCCGAAGCAGCTCGGCACGTACAAGTCTCAACGGTCAGCTCTGGCAGCTGCTCGAGACATGAAGACCGAGGATGCACTCGCCGACAAGGGAACGGTGAGCTGGCTCGTGCGTCGCTACGTTGCCGGCCGAACGGACATCACGCCCAAGGCACAGGAGCAGTACGCGTGGGCGATCCCGCACATCGAAGCTGGGCTCGGAGCGATCCAGTTGTCGATGCTCGTCCGTGAGGACGTGGCAGGCTGGATCGAGGCGCTGGCGAACGGTGGCAAGTTGTCGAAGCGAAGCGTGCAGATCTGTCGAACGGTCTTACGCGCCGCATTGAGTGAGGCGGTTGACGAGGGACTGATCCCGCGTAGTCCGGCTGCGCGCGTCGGTCTACCCCGAACGGTTGCCAAGCCGGTGCGGGTGAAGGAGACCGAGACGTGGACCGCCGACGAGGTCGACCGATTCCTGGAGGCGACGGCAAGCCATCGGTGGTCCGTCGCGTTCCGAATCTCGGTGCTCTACGGGTTGCGTCGCAGCGAGATGCTCGCCCTGAAGTGGAACAACCTCGACATCGAGGCCGGAACGCTGAAAATCGACGAGAGCATTGTTGCGACTCGGACGGGTGCCGAGTGGAGCAACGCGAAGAACGAACGATCCCGCCGAACGATCCCGATCGACGAGGAGACGATGCGAGCGTTAGCGCGCCGTAGAGCTGAGCAAGCGGCCGAACGGCTGGTGGCAGGGAGCGAATGGGAGGACAACGACCTCATCGTGGCGACGCGTGTTGGTCGGCTCGTGCTGCCGCGCTCGTACGATCGAGCGCTCGAACGGTTTGTCGAGAGCGCAGAACTGCCACGGCTCACTTCGCACGGTCTGC